>JAWVFY010000264.1:0-4119 GCA_033855575.1 Solirubrobacteraceae bacterium | reverse complement strand
TGGCCGCGATCATCCGCGTGGTCGAGCTCTTGCCGTTCGACCCGACGACGTGGATCGCCGGGAAGCGCTCCTGGGGCTGGTCCAGCGCGGTCAGCAGCCGGCGCATCCGGTCGAGCCCGAAGCGCATCCCGAACAGCTCGAGCCCGAGCAGGTAGCGCTCGGCGTCGGCCGGCGTCCAGCGCCCGGCGCGGGCGGTCTGGGCCATCACCCGAGCTCCTCGAGCTGGGCCTGCAGCGCCGCGAGCTTCTCGCGCTCGGCGGCGACCACGGCCTCGGGGGCCTTGGCGACGAAGCCCTCGTTGGCCAGCCTGGCCTGGGCGCGATCGATCTCGGCCTGCAGGCGCGCGCGCTCCTCGCCGCGCTTGCGCTCGCGCTCGGCCGCGTCGATCTCCGGTGCCGCGACGAAGATGCCTCCCAGATCGAGCAGGTCGCCCTCGGGTGCCCCCCACTCCAGCCGGGCCATCCGCGCCAGCGCCTCGCGCGTCCCCGCGAAGCCGTCGGCGCGAGCGACCAAGACGTCGCGCACGCCAGTCTCCTCCCGCCAGGCGCGGATCGCCCGCACGGCCTCGATCAGCTCGGTGATCTGCGCCTCGGCCTCGGCGTCGTGAAGCGAGCCGTCGACCTCGGCGCGGCGCGCCTGCGCCAGCAGCCCGTCGGTCCCCGGCATCTCGGCCCAGATCTCCTCGGTGACGAACGGCGTGACCGGGTGGGCGAGCAGCAGGGTCTCGCGCAGGACGTGCAGCAGGGTCGCGGAGAGCTCGGCATCCGCCTCGCGGCCCTTGATGAGCTCGAGGTACCAGTCGCAGAGCTCGCCGTAGACGAAGTCGTAGAGGCCGAGCGAGAGCTTGGCGAAGTCGAACTGGGCGATCCGCCGCCCGGCGTCCACCTTGGCCGACTGCAGGCGCGAGACGATCCAGCGATCCTCGACCGCCCGCGGCCGCGGCGCGGCCTCCTGCTCGTCGGGGCCCACCGTCATCAGGATCAGGCGCGCCGCGTTGAACAGCTTGTTGGCCAGCGCCTGGCCCTGGCGGATCTTCTCGGCGCTGAAGCGCACGTCCTGGGTCGAGGACATGGCCAGCAGCCCGAAGCGCACCGCGTCGGCGCCATGGCGGTCGATCTCCTCGAGCGGGTCGATGCCGGTGCCCAGCGACTTGCTCATCCGCCGGCCGTCGGGAGCCTGGATGACGGAGTGCACGTAGACGTCCTGGAAGGGGACGTCCTCGGTGAAGCGCAGGCCCAGCATCACCATGCGCGCCACCCACAGGAACAGGATGTCGCGCGCCGTCACCAGGACGTCGGTGGGGTAGAACGCGCGCAGCTCGGGGGTGTCCTCCGGCCAGCCGAGCGTGGCGAACGGCCACAGCGCGCTGCTGAACCAGGTGTCGAGCACGTCGGGGTCACGCTCCCAGCCCTCGCCCTGAGGCGGCTCCTGACCCACGTACGTCTCGTCGCCGCGGTACCACACCGGCAGCTGATGGCCCCACCACAGCTGGCGGCTGATGCACCACGGGCGGATGTTCTCCAGCCAGTGGACATAGCGCCGCGACTGCGACTCGGGGTGGATCCGCACCCGCCCGTCGCGCACGGCGGCGAGCGCCGGCTCGGCCAGCGGCTCCATGCGCATGAACCACTGCAGGCTGATCAGCGGCTCGATCCGCTGCCCCGAGCGGTGCGAGAAGGGAACCGTGTGGACGTGCTCGGAGCGCGACACGATGCGGCCCTCGGCGTCGAGCGCCGCGACCACGGCCTCGCGCGCCTCGTCGACGGTCAGCCCGGCGAAGCGCCCGGCGGCCTCGGTCATCCGCCCGTCCTCGCCGATCACGCTGATCTCGGGCAGGCCGTGCTTGCGGCCGATCTCGAAGTCGTTGGGGTCGTGGCCGGGAGTGATCTTCAGCGCACCGGTGCCGAACTCACGATCGACGTAGTCGTCGGCGATGATCGGCAGCTCGCGCCCTACCAGCGGCAGCGTCACCGTGCTGCCGACCAGGTCCGCGTAGCGCTCGTCGCCGGGATGCACCGCGACGGCGGTGTCGGCCAGCATCGTCTCGGGCCGCACCGTCGCGACCACGATCTCGTCGGAGTAGCGGATCTCGAACAGCGTGTCGCGCACGCCCTCGCGCTGCTCGACCTCGAGGTCGGAGATCGCCGACCCCGACCCCGGGTCCCAGTTGACCAGGTAGTTGTCGCGGTAGATCAGGCCCTGCTCGTAGAGCTCGACGAAGACCTTCTGGACCGCGGCGATGTAGAGCGGGTCCATCGTGAAGCGCTCGTCGTCGTAGTCGCACGTCGCGCCCAGACGCTTGTACTGCTCGACGATCTCGCCGCCGTAGCGCCCGCGCCACTCCCAGACGCGTTCGACGAACGCCTCGCGGCCGAGCTCGTGGCGGCTGGTGCCCTCCGAGAGCAGCAGCTTCTCGACCTGCGTCTGCGTGGCGATACCCGCGTGGTCGGTGCCGAGGATCCACTTGACGCGGCGGGTGGGCGGGCCCGACATCCGTGCCCAGCGAACCAGGCAGTCCTGGATCGAGCCGTTGAGCGCGTGGCCCATGTGCAACGCGCCCGTGACGTTCGGCGGCGGGATGGCGATCGAGAAGTTCTCCGCCGGCGTGCCCTTGGGCTCGGGGTGATGGACCTTCGCCTCGAGCCAGGCCTCGACGATCCGAGGCTCGACCTCGGCGGGCTCAAAACGGGTGCGATCCTGGAGGCCGGCCATTGCGGTCGTGAGTCTAGGTCGGGTCGCGCGGAGGCGAGCAAGCGCCAGTTCCCTGCACCGCCGACGTTGTTGAGGGCATGCGCTGCCTCGCTGCCCTGGCCGGCCTGCTCGCCGCGCTCCTCGCGTCGGCCCCCGGGCAGGCCGCGGTGCGCAAGCTCACCTTCTCGGTTCCGGTCACCGCGCCTGACGAGGCGGGCGGCCGTGTCTCGCTGGACACCGACGTCTACCTGCCGGCAGGCCCGGCGCCCCGCGGCGGGCGGCCGCTGGTCGAGGTCTTCCACGGCGGGGGCTCCGACAAGGCCAACGCCTACGACGCCGGGCACGCCCGGTTGTTCGCCGAGCACGGCTACGTGTCGCTGATCTACAGCCAGCGCGGGCACGGGGCGTCGGGCGGGCTCACGGCCGTGGCGGGCCCCAACGAGATGCATGACCTGTTCGACGTCACCCACTGGGCGCTCGGCCACGGGTTCGGCATCGATGCCCGGCGCATCGCCCTGACGGGCTACTCGCAGGGCGGCCTGACCACCAACCTCGCCCAGGTCTGGGCCTCGGACCGCGCGCTCGACCCCTACGGCATTCACTTCACCGTCCTGGAGCCGGGCAACACGCCCGACTACGTCGTCGACGCGCTGGACCCCAACGGCGTCGCCAAGCTGTCGGTCGGCGTCGGGCTGATCGAGACCTACCTGATCGGCGCACACGCCCACATCTCGCCGCTGCTGGCCAAGTGGATCGCCACCGAGGCCGCCGATGCCGACGACGCCCAGGGCGCCAGCCGCTGCGACGTCTCGTTCCACGACACGCCCACCTCCCCCACCCTCAACGACCTCGCCGCGCGCTCCGTCGGCTGCTTCGCGCGGCGCATGACCCCGCCGGTGCTGTGGGCCCAGGCGTTCGACGACGCCGTCTTCCCGTCGAACATGGCGATCTCGATGTGGCGCCGCATGCCCCACCGCAGCGCCAACCGCCTGTACCTGAGCATGGGCGGTCACGCCGCGCCGGCGGCCGACGCCGCGGTCGAGAGCGACAAGCTGTCGGTCCAGCTCGCCTATCTCGACCACTACCTGCGCGGTCGCCCGCTCTCGCTGCCGCCCGTCATCTACTGGGTCCGCGACCCGGCGGTCCGAGTGCCGGCGAACGCGTACCGCTACCCGCCGGCCGCCTGGTTGCGCCGGACGGCGACGCAGTGGCCGCCGCTCGGCGTTCGGGAGACGCGGCTGGGGCTGGGCGCCGACGGCGTCATCGGCGCCCGCCCGGCCACCGGGACGCTGCCGCTGGCCGGGGCCCAGGTCGACCCCGGCTCCGACAGCGTCCTGCAGGCCGCGTTCTCGGCCACGCCGCTGGGTGCCACCCCGGTGGCACCGGGGGCGACCGGGACGAGCGTCCCGGGCGGGGTGGCCGGCTTCG
>JAWVFY010000263.1:0-3226 GCA_033855575.1 Solirubrobacteraceae bacterium | reverse complement strand
CGGCGGGTCGCAGACTGGGTGGCGGGGCTTCTTGATCGCGAGGACGTGACTGCGTTCGCCGATCGGTTGGCCTCGGTCGCCGAGCCGATCGTGCTCGGGCAGAAGCTGCTGCAGCTGACGGCGCCGGGGGTTCCCGACGTCTATCAGGGCGACGAGGACGAGTTCCTGGCGCTGGTCGATCCGGACAACCGGCGGCCGGTCGACTGGGCAGCGCTGCGCACGGACTCGCCATCTTCGAAGCTGGCGCTGACGCGGGCGGCGCTGGGGCTCGGGTTGGCGCCGGGGATGTCGTATCTGCCGTGCGACGCCGGTCCCGGGGCGATCGCCTACTACCGCGACGAGGGAAGGGTCTTCGTGGCGGTCGCCGTGCGGCCGGGCGCCGAGCTTCCCGAGCCGCCGGCCGGCTCCTGGCGTGAGCTGTTCTCGGCTCCGGGCGTGGTTCTGCGCGCCACGTTCTGACGTTGTGGTCGAAGGAGAGCCAGAACGTCAGCCGTGGGTTCGCTCACCCGACGCTGTAGAGGTTCAGCGTGCCGGTGCCGGAGTGATCGTTGGCGCTGCCCTCCGGCAGCGCGATGACGCCGTTGCCGGGGGCCGGGCTGTTCCAGTGGCCGGCGCCCGCGGGCAGGTGGGCCAGCAGGCGGCCGCTGCGCGGCGCGTAGACGTCGAGCGCGCCGGCCGGGTCATAGACGTAGAGCAGGCCGCCGGCGACGATCGGGCTCGTGCCCCCGGTCGAGTGCGACCAGACCTGGTGGAGCCGGCCGCCGGACTGCGTGTAGGCCGCCGTCCCGCCGCCCGTGGTCGCGAAGACGTAGGTCCGGCTGCCCGCGTGCCACACCGCCGGCGCCGTGAACATCCCCTGGCCACCCGGTGCCGGAAGCACCTGGCGCTCGTGGCCGACGGTGCCGCGGCGGTGCAGTGCGGACACGGCGATGACGTGCAGCTTGGCGTCCTTGCCCGACTGCAGGATCGAGCCGCCGCCGATGAGGACCGGGCCGGTCGAGCCAAGGTCGGTGTCGCTGGCGTTGAGCTGGGCCTGGTTCGACGGCGTCCAGCTGCCCAGCAGGCGGCGGGCGTCGCCCGAGACGCGGATCACCGAGTCGCCGAAGTCGGTGCGGCCGTTGAAGTTGGCGTTGCCGGTCGCGAACAGCAGCGTCCCGTCGGGCAGCTCGACCGCGCCGGAGCGCGACCAGAAGGCCGAGTCGCTGCTGCCGCAGGAGCTCGGATCGATGATCGCGTGGCGGTTGGCGCACAGCGAGTTCGTCACGCCGACGATCCGGCCGCTGCCCGGGTCGATCGTGACGATGTGGCCCTGGTAGGGCGGCTGGTCGCCGACGTAGCCGCCGGTGCCGACGACGATCCGGCCGTGCATGAGCCCGAACGAGGGCGTGACCTTCTCGCGCGTCGGGAGCTTGGAGATCGTCACCGGCCAGCGGCCGCCGGCCTCGCGGCCCGTGGCGATGGAGATCTTGTGCACGCGGCCGTCGGGCGAGCCCGCGTAGACGTAGGCGCCCCTGGCCACCGGCGTCGCGTTCATGATCCGGTAGGTCCCGGCCCACGACGCGTAGCCCGGCGGCGTGAACGTCCACACGATCTGGCCGCCGGCCGCGTCGACCGCAAGGGTCCGCCCGTAGGACGTCGTCATCAGGAACAGGTCGCGGCGCTGGCCTCCCGCCTCCACCGCATGCAGGAAGATCGGGGCCGAGTCGACGGTGCCCGGCAGCGAGACCTTGCGTCGCCTGAGGCTCGGCGCCTGCGCGGCGCTGATGCCGATCGAGCCGGTCGCCGAGGTCCGCGACGGCACGCGCCCGAACATCGGCCAGTCGGCGACCTTGGCCGCCGCCGGATGGGCGGGAGCGCTCGCCGCGGAGGCCGGCGCCGCGACCGAGCTCGGGTCCGAGGACGCGGCCCCGCAGCCGCAGACGGCGATCGTCAGGCCGGCCAAGAGGAAGCGGTTGCTCATCGACGGCACGCTACCGAGCGTCGTTGCGCGGCTCACGACCGCGGGCGCCGACCTGCCGCCTCGGTCACGCGCCGCAGGTGCGCGGCGTGCTCGGCGGTCAGCTGGCCCGGCTCGAGCCGCCAGGCCCAGTTGCCGCCCTCGACGCCCGGCATGTTCATGCGCGCCTCGTCGCCCAGGCCGAGCACGTCCTGGGCCTGGACGATCGCGGCCTGCGCCGGCGAGCGCATCGTCAGCGCGATCAGGCCCCAGTGCGGCTCGGCCTCCTCCACCCCCGCCACGGCGAAGACGCGCTGTGCCTCGGCTCGCTGGGCCTCGCTGGCCGACGCCCACCACCCCGCGGCCGGCGCGTTGTCGTGGGTGCTGCAGTAGGCCACCGCTCGGCGCACGTGGTGCTCGAGGCGGTGCGGGCTGCGCGGATCCGCCGGGTCCAGGCCGAACTGCGTGACCAGCGTGCGGGGCAGACGCAGATCGTCGCGCAGCCGCCGCACCGCCGGCGTGATCACCCCGAGATCCTCGGCCAGCAGCGGCAGCTCGTGGCCCAGCGCGGCCTGCATGGCCCGAAAGGGGGCGGCGCCCGGCCCCCGCCGCCACTGGCCGTAGCGGGCGGTCTCGTCGCGCTCGGGGATCGCCCAGTAGGCCACGAAGCCGCGGAAGTGGTCGATCCGCGCCGCGTCGTAGAGGTGCAGGTTGCGCACCACCCGCTGGACCCACCAGCGGTACCCCCGCCGCTGCAGCGCCGGCCAGTCATAGAGCGGGTTGCCCCAGTGCTGGCCGTCCTCGGAGTAGCTGTCGGGCGGCGCGCCGGCCACGAAGCCCACCTGGAAGATCTCGGGGCGCGCAACGTGGTCGGCGCTGCCCTCGGCCACGTAGATCGGCAGGTCGCCCAGCAGGCCGATCCCCCGCTGCGCGGCGTACGCGCGCAGCGCGGCCCACTCGCGCTCGAAGCGCACCTGGTCGTCGAGATCGCCCCCCCATGACTCCCAGTCGCCGATCCAGAAGCCGTGGCGCTCGCGAAACGCCGAGCGTTCGGAGGCGGACACCGGCGCCTCGGGCTCGGCCAGCAGCCCGGGGTCGGCCGCGAAGGCCGAGCGCGCCTTGTAGGGGGAGCGATGCTCGTCGGGCGGCCCGAGCGGCAGGACCTGCCACCAGCCCTGCCCCGCGGCGGCCAGCCAGTCGACGAACGCGTAGGCGTCGGGACCCAAACGGCCGGACGGCAGCGAGGTCGGATGCAGCAGCACGCCCGACGAGCGGGTGGCGACGAGAGGG
>JAWVFY010000262.1:0-4620 GCA_033855575.1 Solirubrobacteraceae bacterium | reverse complement strand
GCGGCACGGACCAGCAGACGGCCGGCCAGCTCGCGGGCGTCCTCGGGGTCGAGCGGCTCGAGCCCGAGGCCCACCGAGGCCTGGCCGTGCGCACCCCATGCCGGTCGCTTGGCCTGGAGCTCGGGGCGAGCGGCGGTCAGCAGCAGCAGCGGCGCCCTCTCCACGCGCGCGGCGAGCATCTCGATCAGGTCGAGCAGGCTGGGATCCGCCCAGTGCAGGTCCTGGAAGACGAGCACCGTGGGCCGGGCGTCGGCGAGCGCCTGGACGACCCGCTGGACGGAGAAGAAGAGCACGTGGCGGTCGCTGACCGTCTCGTCGCTGCTCTGCAGGCCCAGCATGAGAGCGATGTGCGCCGCCACCTCCTCGGCGCTGTCGTCGTCGACGAGCTCGCAGATCGTCGTGCGGAGCTTCTCGGCCGCCAGATCGGGCGGATCGCCACCGAGCACGCCCGCGATCTGCTTGATCTGCTGGGCGAACCCGTCGTAGGCGCTGCTCTCCCCGTAGGGAAACGAGCGCCCCACGACGACCTGCGCACCGCCTTCGCGGGCCTGGGCCACGAACTCGGCGGCGAGCCTGCTCTTCCCCACCCCGGGGAGCCCGAGGATCGTGACGAGGTGCGGCCGGCGATCGTCGACCACCCGCCGCCACACGCCGCTGAGGGTCTCCAGCTCCGTCTCGCGGCCGACCATCGGCACGTTCGGTCCGGCCCGCTCACCCGGCGGCCGAGGCGCACCTCGCACGCGCCACGCGGAGACGGGGCGATCCTTTCCCTTGACGGTCAGCGGCTCGACCGGCTCGTACTCGATGGTCGAACAGGTACAGCGATAGGTCTCCTCGCCGACGATGATCCCGTTCGTCGGTGCCGCGGTCTGCAGCCGCGCCGCCGTATTGACAACGTCGCCGGCGACCATCCCTTCGCCTTCGTTCGTCCGCGCGTCGAGCGCCACGATCGCTTCGCCCGTGTTCACGCCGATCCGCACCTCGAGGTCCCAGCCGAGGTTCGGGGTCTCCATCTCGAGAACTCGGTCCCGGATCCGCAGCGCGGCCCGAACCGCCCGCTCAGGATCGTCGCCGTGCGCCAATGGGGCGCCGAACACGCCCATGACCGCGTCGCCGATGAACTTCTCGACGGTTCCGCCGAACGCCTCGATCTGGTCGCGCAGCGACGCGTAATAGGGCGTCAGCATCGCGCGGACGTCCTCCGGGTCGAGCTGCTCGGCGCGCGAGGTGAATCCGACGAGGTCGGCGAACACGACCGTGACCACCCGTCGCTCCTCGCGCGACGGCTGCGGCTCGGCCCCGCCCCTGACCAGCGCCCCGCAGCTCCCGCAGAACCGGAACGCCAACGGGCTCTCGGCACCGCACCGCTCGCAGGTGAGCGCCAGCTTTCCGCCGCACGACCCGCAGAAGGTCTGATTGGCGTCGTTCTCCGAGCCGCAATGCGGACACGCCGGCTTGTCGCTCATCTCCGGGTCGATTATCACGGCCCCGGGCGGCTCCCGCACGGTTTTCCGCGGCCCCTGGAACTGAGAGTGCGTTTTCTCGTTGGTGCTGCCGCCCTGTCCGGGCCTGCGGGGCGCGTGGCCGACGCCTGGGAGCTCTACACGCCGCAGGACTGACGACCACCGCTGCGTCACGCAGTCTGAATGCGGACCCACCGCAGTTGCCCAAAGCGGGGCCGGGCGCCATTTTGGGGTCCGAACCTACGCAATACGGCCAGTTTTCTTGCGCAACCGTCGGGTAGCGCCACGCTGTGCCCATCAGCCACGAGGTCTCAGACAACTGGAGCCCGATCCGGCGCGCGAGGACCGCGCGCCGGATGTCCGAGCTGCGCAGGGCGATCACGCGGGGCGAGCTGGTCCTGCACTGCCAGCCCTATCTGGACGCCAGGACCGGTGTCCTCAACGGCGCCGAGGCGCTGATCCGCTGGCAGCATCCGACGCGCGGGCTGCTCGCCCCCGCGGCGTGGCTGCCCGAGGTCGAGGACAGCGCCGAGAGCACGCGCCTGAACCTGCACATCATCGAGCTGGCGATGGCGCACCGCGAGCGCTGGGTCCGGCGCGGAGTGACGTTGCCCATGACCATCAACGTGACCCCGGCCTGCCTGGCGGACGAGGCCTTCGTCAGCGGCGTCGAGCAGCTGTTCGCGCAGCCGGTTCCCCCTGGCGGCTGGAAGCTCGAGCTGACCGAGCATGCGCTCGTCCTCGACGGGCTCGCGATCGACGAGAGCTTCCGGCGGCTGCGCGAGCACGGCTTCGATTTCATGCTCGACGACTTCGGAGCCGAGCACTCATCGCTCAGCCGCCTGGCGATGCTGCCGTTCACGACCCTGAAGATCGACGGCAGCCTCGTCTGCGACATCGCCCACAGCCGCGCGCACCGGACGGTCACGCACGCGGCGATCCAGCTCGCGCACACCCTGGGCCTGAAGGCCATCGGCGAGCGCGTCGAGGACAGGGGCACCTGGTCCCTGCTGCAGGCGCTGGCCTGCGACGAGATCCAGGGCTATGTGGCGGCCCGGCCCATGCCCGCTCAGGACTTCCCGGACTTCGCGGACCGCTACGAGCCCGCGCCGCCACGCCATGGGCGCGCAGACGGCGACGCCCCGGGCCGGCTGCTGGCCGACAACGGTGCCGACGGCGAGAACCGCCGCTCAGGGCGCGATCGCCGCGAGCGCAGCGACCGCCGGGAGTCCCTGCGCCCGCGCTGATCAGCGACGGAGGTCCATCATGGCCGCATCGGCTCGCCGGACGAGCGCGTCGAGCGTGTCGTCGGGCGCGTACTCGGCCAGGCCAACCGTGATCGTGGCGTCGGCGATCGCGGCCGCGAGCTCGCGTGAGATCTGGTCGAAGCGGACACGCGCGCCTGCCATGTCCTGGCCGGCCAGTGAGCAGACGAACTCGTCGCCGCCCACCCGCGCGACCACGTCGTAGGAGCGCAGGTGGGCGTGGATGGCGCGTGCCACCGCCCGCAGGAGATCGTCACCGGCACCGTGCCCGTCCGCGTCGTTGACCACCTTGAGGCCGTCGACGTCGACGAAGGCCACGACCAACCGCTCACCCGTGCGCCGGGAACGGTCCATCTCGCGCTGGATCGCGGCCAGGCCGACGCGCCGGCGCAGGGAACCCGTCAGATGGTCGATGCCCTCCAGCGCGATCTCCTCGGACGCCGCCTCCCGATCGATCGCCGCCTGGCTCCGGTCGTGCGCCGCGCGCTCGCGGTCACGGGCGGCGGCCTCGCGCTGCAGGCCGGCCCGCGCACGGATGGCGGCGGCCCGCTCGCGCACGTCCGCGGCACGCGCGTCCCCGGCGATGGCGCGCTCCAGCTGCTCGATCTCGGTATCCAGCGCGGCGGCCAGACCGTCGCGCGTCCGCGCGGCTGCGTCACGGTCGTCGGCGAGCTGGTCGCGGCGGGCGGCCGCGGAGTCGCGGATACGCGAGCTCTCGGTGCGGGAGTGGGTCGTCTGGTCGCGCTCGAGCGTGCTCTGCGAGCGGGCGCGGCGGCTGAGCGCGTAGCCCTTCGCGCCATCCGCCGGTGGACCGGTCAGGTGGCTCGTGGCCTCGTCGCGGTCGGCGGCCTCCTGATCGCGGTCCGAAGCGACCTGGTCGCTCTCGGAGGCGCTCTGGTCGGCATCGGCCGACGTCTGGTCGAAGTCCGCGTTGCTCTGGTCGGCGTCGGCGGTCGTCTGGTCGCGATCGGCCAGCGTCTGCTGCTCGTCGCGGACCCGCTCGGCGTTGTCGCTCATGACAGCGCTCCGGGCGGTAACACGTAGCGCAAGGGGTTGCGGGGCGCCGCGCCGCCGCCCTGGAAGCGCGCGCCGTGCAGCCCGCCGCCCGAGGCGACGGGCGCGAGCTCCTCCGGCGCTCCGTCGTGGTCGGCGATCCACCGCAGCACCGCCGCGGAGTTCGAGCCTGAGGCCAGCACCGCGGCACGCTCGATGACCTCGCCGCCAGAGGGGTGCGGGCGAGACAGCCTGACGACCACCGCACGAATCGCGTCATCATCCATTGGACCGGTTTGCATTGCGAGCTTCCCGAGCGATGACCGCCAACCCTGGGCGCCCCGCTCTGTTTCGGGGGGTAGGTCCTCGGCCACCGCAATCCCGCGGCGATGGTGGAGATCCTTTGACCAAAGATTCTACTCCGATCGACCGAGCGGCTCGGGAGATTCTCAGGGTGCGAGGTCATACGGGTACTCGGTGAGGGTGTCGCAGCCGGTCTGGGTCACCAGCAGGAGGTTCTCGAACCGCACGCCCCCGGCCGGGAACCTAGTGTGCGAATGCCGTGGGGACCGCCGCCCGGGCGAACGAGGCTGCTCCCGCCGCCTTGGCGAGCGGCTTGAGGGCGAAGACGTCCTCGATCGAGCGCAGCAGCCCGTACGGGTCATACGGGGTATCGATGGTCGCGCCGTGCTTGGCGTAGCGCGAGAGCAGCAACACGCCGGTGCGGGGGGGAGCGGCCCCCGCCGGCTGCGTGGCGGCCGCGGCGCCGGTCGTCGCGCTCGAGAGGAAGGTGATCATCAGTAGCCCGTCCTGCCGGTACGCGGGCGACTGGAGGATCTGCGGCACCCACGCCTGCAGGAACGCGTCGACCGCGGGCAGCCCGCCGGCGCGGCCGTCGA
>JAWVFY010000261.1:0-2516 GCA_033855575.1 Solirubrobacteraceae bacterium | reverse complement strand
AGATGTTCCAGCCGTAGCCGGCGGCTGGCCCGCCGGCGTCTTGCTGGCGCTGTTCGACATCGATGGCACTCTGCTGCTGAAGGCTTCTCGCGAGCACCTCGCGGCGATGCACGCTGCGCTGCGCGATGTCTACGGCCTGACCGATCCGGAGGCGATGCCCGTCGAGGTGGCGGGCCGCACGGACCTCGAGATCGCGCGGGACGTCGCGTTGCTCGCCGGGGTGCCCGGTGTCGTGTTCGAGGACCGCCTGGACGATCTGCAGGTCGCGGTGGCCGAGCACCACGCCCGTCTCGTGCCCGGCGACATCTCCGAGCGGGTCGCCCCGGGCGTCCCGGAGCTGCTCGAGGCGCTGGCGGCGCGCGAGGGCGTCCTGCTCTCGCTGGTCACCGGCAACCTCGAGCCCGTCGCGCGGATGAAGCTGTGCGCGGCGGGGCTGGGGGGCTGGTTCGCCCGCGGCCAGGGCGGGTTCGGCTCCGATCGGGAGGATCGCGCCGAGCTGCCCGCTGTCGCGCGGGCCCGCGCGGGCGTCCGGGGAGCGCCCCATCCGCGAGCCGACACCATCGTCATCGGCGACACGCCGCGCGACATCGCCTGCGCCCGGGCGGACGGCGTGCGCTGCGTCGCGGTGGCCGGCGGCCCCTACGCGTCCGCCGAGCTCGCTGCGGCCGACGCGGTGGCGTCCGACGCCCGCTCGCTGCTGGGCGCGATCGACAGCCTGCTGTAGCGGGGCAGGCTCCACAGCCCGTCGAACCCGACGTGCGTCTCCACCGCCACCCGCCCAAGCTCTTCGCGCGCGCGAGACAGCGGGATGTCGCAGACGACCGCCACCTCCTGGGTGGCCAGCGGTTCCTCGGCCCAGGCGAGGACCTCCTCGACCGACGCCGGTGCTCCGCGGCGGGCGGCGGCGGGCAGCAGGTTGGCCAGGACGACCTCGTAGACGGCGAACGGCTGGAAGCCCGGGACGGCCAGGCGCACGCCGTCGCTGACGCGCACGATCTCGTAGCTCGGGCAGGTGTAGCGCAGGCCGCCCTCCCAGGACGCGAGCTTGTGCTCGAGCGCAATGGCGGCGGGCAGCGGGTCGCGCGCTGCGGCCATGTCGACCCGCAGCCGCGCCTCGACGTCGGGATCGGCGAGCCAGCCGTGCAGCTTCTCGGCATCGATCCCGGCCTCGCGCGCCGCGGACTCGATCGTCTCCGGGTCGTCGAGCAGGTCGCCGCTGAAGTGATGCACGCGCAGCCGGCGCAGAAGCGCCCGGGCCGGGGCTTCCCCGGCGTACTCGCGCGCAGCCACCACCGCGCGGCACGCCGGCAGGGTCGCGGCCATCCGCGGGCGCTCGTGCGTGGCGATCGGCATGTGGTGCTCGCGGGCGATGTCCGCGAACGCTCGCGCCATCCGCTCCGGGGTGAAGCCCCTGTCCAGGTAGTCGTCGGGCGATTCGGACAACCCGACCATGTGGACGCGCCACTCGATCTGGTCGCCGTAGAGCCAGTCGATGCGCCGCCGGAACGGCTCGGCACTCCACGCCCACGGGCAGCCGGGGTCGGTGAACTCGGCGATGCGGATCTCGGGCACCCCTCACCCCTACCCGGAGGCGGGGCTCCCGAAAGCCCGTCAGCCGGCGATGTGCACCGGATCGCCGCTGTCGTCGCCCCACGGGTCGCGGATCACGACATCGGCGGGCCCCGTGCCCGGCACCGCGAAGTGCCCATCGGTGCTGTGCACCGTCCGGACGCTGCCGTCGGCCAAGCGCACGGTCGCCGTCAGGTCGCTCGTGGCGTCGAGCCAGTCGCGGAAGCGGCAGTCCAGGCAGTAGTGCTCGAGGTCGGCGGGGCTGGTGGCGGAGTAGCCGCGAACCTTGTTGAGGAACCGCGCCCCCGTGGCCTTCTGGTCCTTCGCCGTGTCGGGGAAGTCGACGGGGCCGAGGGTGACCTTCAGCGTGCCGAAGTCGCGGGTCTCCGTGCGACGGACCTGCTGCTCGTCGATCGTGTGCGCCGGGCCGGCTATAAACGTCACGCGCCCGTGCGAGTCCACGCGCGCGTCGTCGACGGTGATCCCGCTCCACGGCCTGACCGCGAACGGGTCCGAGATCCGCGTGTACGCGGAGTCAGCACCGCCCTTGCGCCAGCGCCCACGCACGACGAAGCGGTACTCGCCCGCCGGCGTCGCGCGGTAGGCCTCGCCCTGGGGGTCGACGAGCTCGAAGCGCGAGACGAACGCCTCGAAGCTCGCGGTCCACTTCCACACCTGGCCGCCGGCCCGGTATGACGCGACGCCGCTCGGGTCGCTCGACGGGTACTGCAGCGCGACGGGGACCTCGCCGCTCTGGTCGGCGAACGCCACCCAGCGGCCGCCGGCCCGGCGCTCGACTGAGACGTCGGGGTTGTCGGAGTAGTTGTTGCCGCCGTCCCACGTGAACGTCGCGGCGTCGAAGCGCTCGATGTCCTTGGGCTGGACGACGTCGGCCGATGTGCCGGCGCCGTCGTCAGGAAGCGACGCGTCGTAGGCCACGACGGCCT
>JAWVFY010000260.1:0-2994 GCA_033855575.1 Solirubrobacteraceae bacterium | reverse complement strand
TACAGCGCGTCGATCGAGCCGTGCTCGCGAATCAGCTCGCGGGCCAGGTCGAGGTCCTCGGAGCGGCCCACGCTGAGCGCCGCGACGACGGTGCCCTCGTCGCCATAGAAGACCGAGAACTCGCCCGCCTCGAGCGAGCCCCGGACGACCTCGCGGTCCCAGCGCGCGGCCGGCCCGACGTACTCCAGCGAGGCCCAGTCGGCCAGGTCGCTGAAGAAGTACGGAACCACCGCGTAGGGCGCGTCGTCGCCCAGGATCGCACGCGCCACGTGCTTGCCCTGCTCGATCGCCACGTCCCAGTGCTCGACGCGCAGCGAGCGACCGTGGATGACGCTGTCGTAGTCGCAGATGTCGCCCGCCGCCCAGATCCCATCGGCGGAGGTCCGCAGGCGCGCGTCGCAGCGCACGCCGCCGCGATCCCCGAGAGCCAGCCCGGCGGCCCGGGCGAGCATCACATCGGGCACCGCGCCCACGCCGAGCACGACGGCGCCGCAGTCGATCGTCAGGCCGCTCTCGCAGACCACCCGCTCGACGCGCTCGCCGGTGCCCTCGAAGCGCGCCACCTGCTCGCCGGGGTGGATCTCCACGCCGTGGGCCTCGAGCACGCCCTGGAAGAACCGGCCGGCCTGCTGGCCGAACCCCGTCTGCAGCGTGACCTGCTCCTGCATGACGATCGCGCAGCGCTTGCCGAGCTGTGTCAGCGACGCCGCGACCTCCGTGCCGATGTAGGACCCGCCGATCAGGACCACGCGCTCAGCGTCAGCGACGTCGTCGCGCAGGACGTCGGCGTTGCGCAGCGCGCGCAGGTAGTGGATGCCCTCCAGGTCCGAGCCGTCGACGGGCAGCCGGCGGACGTTGGCGCCGGTGGCCAGCAGCGCCCGGTCGAAGGAGACCTCCTCCTTCGTCGACAGCGTGGCGACGCGGCGCTCGGCGTCGAGCTTCATCACGCTCGTGCGGGTCTTCACCTGCACGTCGGACTCGGCCCACCAGGACGCCGGGTGCACCAGCACCGAGTCGCGGTCCTCCTGGCCGAGCAGGTAGCCCTTGGAGATCGGCGGCCGGTTGTAGGGCTGGTCGGGCTCGCGACCCACGAGCAGCACGCTTCCGCCGAAGCCGTCCTCGCGCAGCTGGGTCGCGCAGGCGGCGGACGCGACGCCGCCGCCGATGAGCAGGACGTCGACGTCAGGCACGGTGCGTCCCTACTCGGCGGCCGATCCGACGGCCGGGGCGAACTGCGCGGTGATGGCCTCCTCGAGGCCCGGATCCAGCACGAGGAGCACCTCGTCGCTGACCTCGATGATCGTGTCGGCCTTGGGCACGAAGCCCTTGCCGCCCCGCAGGACGGAGATGATCAGGCTCCCGTCGGGGAGCTGGACCTGATCGACCCGCTTGCCGGCGGCGGGCGCCTCGTCGGCCACCTCGACCTCGATGATCTCGAGCTCTTCGGCGGGCAGGTCGAGCAGGTGCACGAGGCCGTAGGAGGGCACCTCGTGCTCGATCAGGCGGAGGATCAGGTCGGTGGCCGAGACCGCGGGCTGGATGCCCAGCAGCTCGAACCACTGCAGGTTGCGGGGGTTGTTGACACGGGCGATGATCCGCTCGCAGAGGTACTTCTCGCGGGCGATCTGACAGATCAGCAGGTTGTCCTCGTCGTCGCCGGTCACGGCGATCACCAGGTCGGCGCGCTGGATGCCGCCGCGCTCCATGACCCACAGCTCCGACGCGTCGCCGTACTGGACGGCGTGCTCGAGCTCCTCCTCGATCGTCAGGTAGCGGCGCCGGTTGTTCTCCAGCAGCGTGACCTCGTGGCCCTTGCCGATCAGCTCGCGCGCCAGGTTCCAGCCCACCTTGCCGCCGCCGGCGATGATCACGTACACGTCAACCCACCTCGAGGACGGCCTTGAACTCGGCGATCGCCGCCTGCGTCGGGCAGATCGTGTGCAGCCCCTGCTCGCGATACCAGGTCGCCCGGGCGGGATCCATCACGCGGACGATCACGCGGTCGACGTCGAAGCGGCGCTGGGCGATCTGCGCGATCACCAGGTTGGTGTTGTCACCGTCGGTGGAGGCGATGAAGACGTCCGCCTCCTCGATGCCCGCCTGCTCGAGCGCCTCGATCTCGATGGCGTGCCCAACGGTGAAGCGCCCGCCCGAGTCCTCCCACGAGGTGGCCTGCCCCTCGTCGAGCCGCTCATGACTCAGCGGATCCTCGTCGAGAACCGAGACCTCGTGCCCGGCAGCCAGCGCGGCGCGGGCCACAGACGAGCCCACACGGCCGGCGCCGACGATCAGGACGAACACGGGCGGCAGCTTAGCCAGTGGGCGTGTCACGGGCGGGCGGCGCCGTGAGGATCACCCGGCACGGCGCCTTGTTGACCACGTACTTCGTCACATCCCCCACGAAGTTCTCCATGCTGGCCCGCCCGCCGAGCACCGCGCCGCCCCGGATGCGCGACGGCTCCTCGGCGGCGAGCACGATCAGCTCGACCCCACGGCGCCGCGCCTCCTCGACGATCGCCTGCCCGGCCCGGCGCGCGCGGACGGTCGCCGTGGCCACCTCGACGCCCTCGTACTCCTCCCCCACGGCCTTGGCCCGGCGCAGCGCCGCTCGAGCCCGTTCGAGCTGGGCCTCGGGCAGCCGCGCGTCGATCGGCAGCGCCATCGGCACCTCGAAGACCCACAGGGCCTCGATGGTCGCGCCGGCACCGTCCTCGTCGGCGTCCGCGGCCTCGTCGGCGGCCAGTCGCCCGGCGGTCTGGACGATGTCGTCGTCCAGGGCGTTGCCGAAGATCGGCACCAGGATCGACCCGTACTCGGCGTCGACCTCCTCGCGCTGCAGCGCCGCCGCCGGGACGGTGACCCGCTCGGTCAGGGACTTGCCCTGGGTCAGGCGATAGACGACGTAGAGGACCAGGCCGCCGGCCATCCACCCCAGGCCGACGTAGCGGGCGCCGCTGTGGGTGACCATCACCCCGATCCAGGCGCCGAAGGACA
>JAWVFY010000259.1:0-5791 GCA_033855575.1 Solirubrobacteraceae bacterium | reverse complement strand
CGCCCTCGGCCACACTGGGATCGTGGGTGACGATGATCATCGTCATGCCCCGCTTGGTGCGCGCCTCGTCGAGCAGCTCGAGCACGCGCGCCCCGTTGTCGGAGTCCAGGGCGCCGGTCGGCTCGTCGGCGAGCAGCAGCCGCGGCTCGTTGGCCAGAGCGCGGGCGACGGCAACGCGCTGGCGCTCACCGCCCGACAGCTGGCCGGGCAGATGGTCGAGGCGGTCCGCCAGGCCGACCTCGTCGAGCAGCTCCCGCGCGCGCTCGCGGCGCTCGGCGCGCCCACGGCCGGCCGCCACCAGCGGGACCTCGATGTTCGCCTGGGCCGTGAGCATCGGCAGCAGGTGGTGCAGCTGGAAGACGAAGCCGACGACGTCGCGGTGATAGCCCGACAGGCCACCGTGGGCCTCGGGGGGCCTGCCGTCGACCAGGACGGTCCCCTCGTCGGGCGGGGACAGTCCGCCGATGACGCCGAGCAACGTGCTCTTGCCCGACCCGCTGGGGCCCGTCAGCGCCACGCACTCGCCCGGCTCGACGTGCAGCGACACGCCGGCGACCGCCACGACCGACCCGCGAACGCGGCGCACCCCTTCCAGCACGACGTCGGCTCCTGAGCTCATCCGGGGGCGACTCTAACGCGAGCGCCGCCGCGACCTTGACCGCAAGGTTCGGCGATCGCCTGCGTTTGGACTCCCCATGCGCATCCGACATGCCCTCGTCCTGCCCGTCCTGCTGCTCGCCGCCCACGCACCGGCGGCGCTCGCCGATCCGACGGGCCTCACCCCCACCTCGGACCCCAACTGGTACAAGGCGGCCGGCGCCGACTGGTCGCAGGCGACGATCACCGAGCCCGACGGGACCACCCTGCACGCCGACATCCTGCGGCCCAAGGGCGACACCAGCGCCGACAAGACGCCGGTCATCCTCTCGATCGGCCCCTACTTCAACCACTCCGGCCAGACCAGCGCCGCCGGGCCCGTGGAGAACACCTCCTATGACCCGATCGGCCAGGCCGGCGTCGGCCCGTCGGACCGCTTCGCCGACTTCGTCGTCGGCTCGGGGCTGCTCCAGAAGGGCTACTCGTTCGTGATGGTCGACCTGCGCGGCTTCGGCGGCTCCAGCGGCTGCCTCGACTGGGGCGGCACGGGCGAGCAGTCCGACGTCGTCCAGGCGGTCCACTGGGCCGCGACCCAGCCGTGGTCGACCGGCAAGGTCGGCACCTACGGCAAGTCCTACGACGCCATGACCGGCCTGATCGCCAACGCCCTGCATCCCGACGGCCTCGGCGCCGTCGTGGCCCAGGAGCCGGTCTACGACGACTACCGCTACCTCTACGGCGACGGCATCCGCCGCGAGAACTCCGCCGCGACGCCCGCGCTCTACGACGCGATCGCGGCAACGCCAGGCCCGCTGGCCGACGACCCCGCCTACAACACCGGCGGCGCCACGACGCCCGACTGCCTGGGCCAGAACTTCATCGACCAGGCGGCCAACGACGACCACACGACGGACTTCTGGACCCAGCGCAACCTGATCACCAAGGTCAAGGGCTCCGAGGTCCCGCTGTTCATCACCCAGGGCCTGACCGAGAACAACACGGCGCCCGACGGGACCGCGCAGTTCCTGCAGGCCCACGCCGGCTACGAGCGCGCCTGGATGGGCCCGTGGGAGCACGTCCGCGGCAACGAGACGTGCGCCTCGGGGGACAGCTCGACCGGCTGCACCGCCAGCAACGTCGGCCGGCTGAAGGAGGGCCGCCACGGCTGGTTCGACGAGGTCATGCGGTTCTACGGGCAGTTCCTCAAGGGCGAGACGCCCGCGGTCCAGGACCCGCCGATCGCCGTCCAGACCAACGACGGCAAGTGGCGAGCCGAGCAGTCCTGGCCGCCCGCCGACGCCACCGGCTACACGACCACGCTCAACACCGGCTCCTACGCCGACCAGGGCCAGTCCAGCGCGACGGGCGACACGGACAGCACCACGGCGCCCAGCGGCGTGTGGACGATCTCGCCGGTTCTCGACCACGAGGTCCACCTGGCGGGCTCGGGCACGGCCAGCATCGACGTGACCACCAGCGCACCGCGGGCCAACCTCGTCGTCGACGTCTACGACCTCGACAAGAACGGCACCGGTCCGCTGGTCAGCCGCCAGGGCCACCTGATCTACGGCACTGGCGAGCAGAAGATCCCGCTCGAGCTGTGGTCGGCCGACTGGAAGTTCGCCCCGGGCCACCGCATCGGCGTCCGCGTGACCGACACGAACCTCGACTGGTGGCTCCTGACGGTGCCGACGATGCAGACGGTGACGGTCAACAGCAGCACCATCTCCCTGCCGTTCCTGACCTACCAGCGCAACGACACGATCGAGGGCGATCCCGGCGTCCAGCTGGCCAGCTACCTGGCCGACACCGAGAACGCCGACGCTGCGGTGGGCACGTCGGAGGACAGGTCCTTCAACGTCCCCCCGCCGCTGGCTGCGCCGCCGGCCGGCGCCCCCGGCTCGCCCCAGGCCGCGCAGGCCGTCCAGAACCCCAACGGCACGTTCACGCCGGCCACCACGAGCGGCTCGTCGACGACGTCCAAGGCGGCCGCGAAGCGCCTCGTCGTGCAGATCGCCCGGCTGGGCCGTGCCCTGGTGGCGACGGGCCGGGCGCCGGCCCGCAGCCTGGTCGTCGTGCGGCTCGTGCGCAACGGCCGGGTCGTGGCCACGCGGCGTGTGCGGGCCGGGGCCACGGGCACCTACCGGGTGCGCTTCACCGGCCTGCGCAGCGGCCGCTACGCCTTCCGCGTCAGCGGAACGTCGGCCGGCCGCGCCGTGGGCGCGACCAGCCGCAGCGTCCGTCTGCGCTGAGCCCGGGGCTCAGACGCGCTGGATGAGGGTGCCGGTACCGAGGCCGCCGCCGCAGCACATGGTCACGAAGCCGATCTCCTTGTCGGAGCGCTCGAGCTCGTGCAGCAGCGTGGTGATCAGCCGGGCGCCGGTGGAGCCCAGCGGGTGGCCGAGGGCCATCGCGCCGCCGTTGACGTTGACGCGGTCCATGTCGGGGCTGTGGACGCGGCGCCAGGCCGCGACGACGGGGGCGAACGCCTCGTTGACCTCGAACAGGTCGATGTCGTTGATCGACATCGAGTTGCGCTGAAGGATCTTCGCGGTGGCCGGGATCGGGCCCTCGAGCATCTTGACCGGGTCACACCCGACGGTCGTCTGGTCGACGATCCGCGCGCGCGGCGTCAGGCCCAGCTCGGCGGCC
The DNA here is from genome assembly GCA_033855575.1 of Solirubrobacteraceae bacterium. Taxonomy (GTDB): domain Bacteria; phylum Actinomycetota; class Thermoleophilia; order Solirubrobacterales; family Solirubrobacteraceae; genus BP-464. The sequence goes on along the minus strand of JAWVFY010000259.1, from coordinate 2,542 downwards.
TTCTCGGCCGTCATCAGCAACACCGCTGCCGCGCCGTCGGAGATCTGCGACGCGTTGCCGGCCGTCACGACGCCGTTCTCCTTGAACACCGTCTTGAGCTGAGACAGCGTCTCGAGGTTCGTGTCGGGGCGGATGCCCTGATCGGTGACGTAGGTGTCGCCGTTGACGGCCATCGGGATGATCTCGCGCTCGAAGCGGCCCTCCTCGGTGGCCTGGTGGGCCAGGCGGTGCGAGCGCACGGCCAGCTCGTCGAGCTCGTGGCGCGGGGTCTCGTACTCCTCGGCGATCATCTCCGCGCCGAGGCCCTGGCCGACGATGTTGTGCCTGGCCATCAGCTCCGGCGTGAACGCGTAGCCGAAGTCCTCCTGGGTCTTCATGCCCGCCGAGAAGGGCAGCATGCCCATGTGCTCGACGCCGCCGCCGATGACGACGTCATGGACGCCCGCGGCGATCTGCGAGGCGGCGAGGTTGACCGCCTGCTGGGCCGAGCCGCACTGCAGGTCGATCGTCGTGGCCGACGTCTCGATCGGGAAGCCCTGCTGCAGCCAGGCGTTGCGCCCGATGTGCAGGCCCTGGGGCCCGAACTGCTGCACACAGCCCGCGATCACGTTCTCGACCTCGCCGGGCTCGATGCCCGCCCGTTCGACGACGGCGCGGTAGGCGGCGCCCAGCAGCTCGTTGGGATGCGTGTCCTTGTAGTAGCCCTTCTCCTTGTGGCCCCGCCCGATCGGCGTGCGGGCCGCCTCGACGATGACGACCTCGCGGCCCTCGAGAACGCTCATTGGCAGCTTTCCTTTGACTCGGTGTCAGATGCTCAGGACGGGTAGCGTACCGGCGCATGCAGGAGCGGCTGGGAATCGCCGGCAGCGGCGCGATCGCTTGCGGGCTGGCGGCAACGGCCGCGCGCCATACGGACGACGTGGTGCTCTGGGCACGGTCCGAGCCGAGCGCCGATCGGGCTCGGGCGACCGTGGAGAAGGTCTGCGGTCGGCTCAGCGGCGTGGTCAACGCCGCCCACGTCCGCGTGGTCACCGACCTGGCCGAGCTGGGCGCCGCCACCTACGTCGTCGAGGCGATCGCCGAGATCCACGACGCCAAGGCGTCGTTGGTCGCCGACCTCGAGAGCCACATCGCCCCCGAGGCGGTCATGGCCACCACGACCTCCTCCCTCTCGGTGCAGGCGCTGGCGCAGGCCAGCGGGCGGCCCGAGCGCTTCGTCGGGCTGCACGTCTTCAACCCCGTGCCGAAGATGAAGCTCGTCGAGGTGATCTTCCCCGACGCCGCCTCCGAGGACACGCGGGCGCGGACGCTCGCGCTGTGCGAGGAGCTCGGCAAGACCGCGGTCACCGTGCCCGACGCGCCGGGCTTCGTCGTCAACCGGCTGCTGTTCCCGTTCCTGTTCAGCGCAGTGGACCTCCTCGAGGCCGGCGGGCTGGATGCCGAGGCGATCGACCTCTGCATGAAGCTCGGCGCGTCGCATCCGATGGGCCCGCTGGAGCTGCTGGACTTCGTCGGGCTCGACGTCGCGCAGGCCATCGGCGACGAGATCGGCGTCGCCGTCCCCGCTCGGATCCGCGCGCTGGTCGCCGAGGGCGCCACCGGCCGCAAGGCCGGGCGCGGGCTCTACGACTACGCCTAGGGCTTGACGACGATCCGCATCGTCATCGTCACGTGCAGCGTGCAGACGATGGTGTAGGTGCCGGGCACCGTCAGCTTGCGCTGGAAGCTGAAGTCAGCGGCCGCCGGCGGCGAGTGAAACGGCTTGGCACCCTTGGGATGGCGGCCGAGCTTGACGTCGTGGGTGTTGGCGAGGTCGCCGGGCCAGACCCAACGGACCGTGGTGTTCTTCCTGACCGTCAGCCGCGTGGGCGCGTAGTAGTCGTCGCCCAGCGTCACCTTCCTGACGACGGTGATCGCGCTGCCGGCGGGTGCCGCCACGACAGCGCTCGCGGTCAGCACCGCGAGCATCGTCAGGACGGGGAGGGTGCGCATGCCGCGTCGAATGTAGCTCGTGCCAGCGTCAGGACCTGCACTCCGCGCGGCCAGCGCGGGTGGTCCATGTCGCGCCAGAAGACGAAGCCGAGCTTGCGGGCCACGCCGAGCGAGCGCGCGTTGTCGCGGTCGACGATGCACACGAGCCGCTCGCGCCCGGGGTCCGCGAACGCCGCTCGCACCGCCTCCTTGCCGGCCTCGGTGGCCAGGCCCTGGCCCCAGTGCGCCCGGCCCAGCCGCCAGCCGACCTCGACCTCTGCCGAGAGCGCCGGCAGCGTCCCGGGGTGGGCGAGCCCGACGAAGCCGGCGAGCTCGCCGGTGGACCGCAGGTCGGCCATCCACAGGCCGAACCCGTGGTCGTCCCAGTGCTCGATCATCTTGCGCAGCAGCAGATCGCTCTCGGCCCGGACCAGCGGCCCGGTCGGCGAGACGAACCGCGCCACCTCGGGGTCGGCGTTGAGTGCCGCGAACGGCTCGGCGTCGTCGAGCCGGGGGCGGCGCAGGTGCAGGCGAGGGGTGTCGGACACGGACGGGCCCCAGCTTTTATCAG
>JAWVFY010000258.1:0-7301 GCA_033855575.1 Solirubrobacteraceae bacterium | reverse complement strand
TGGCGTTGCTCGGAGACTCCTGGCGGCACACCCCTGGCGGCGGCGCACTGCTCGGCGTCGCGGTACTCGTCGTGATCTGCGGTGCGGGACTGCTCGCGGCCTCACGCAGCGTCGAGGAGATGCTCGGCATAGCACCGGAGCACGACCTCGGCGGCGGTGGGTAGCGCGGCAAGCGACGGATCGGGGGCGCGCGGAGCGGCCAGCGCACGGTCGAGAGCCGCGCCGAGCTCGGCGCGGGTCGTGGCGACGTCGGCCAGCCCGAAGCGCGCATAGGCCTCGTTGTTGAGCCTGATGTGCCCGACGCCCCAGCCGTAGGAGATCGCCGGCAGCCCACGCATCAACGCCTCGAGCACGGTCAACCCGGCCGTCGAGTGGATCAGGGCGTCGGCGGCCGCGAACAGCTCGGGCATGCGATCGGTGAAGCCCCAGACCTGCACGCGGTCACTGGTGCCGGCGAAGCGGGCGCCGAGCCGGTCGCGCAGCCCGTCGTTGGTGCCGCACAGCACGACGACGATCGTGGTCTCGCGGGCCAGGCTCTCCTCGACGGCGCCCTCGAGGTCCCCCACCCCCCAGCCGCCGCCGGAGACCACGACAACGCGCGGCCCCAACGGCAGGCCAAGGGCGCGCCGCGCGTCGGCCTGGTCCATCGGCACCGCCCAGGCGGGGTCGTTGAGGCCACGCACCGGTTCGACGACCGTCTCCGGGCCGGCGACCGACCGGACCTCCTCGGCCGACTCCGGGTGCGTGATCAGGTGCACGTCCACACCCGGGTGCGCCCACCACCACAGCGACGACAGGTCGGTGATCGCCGAGACGAGCGGCACGCGCAGCCGCCCGTCCAGGCGCATCCGCGCCAGCACCTCGGTCGCCCCCGGGTAGGTCGAGACGACGACATCCGGGCGGGCGCGATCGACGAGCGCGCCGATACGGCCGGCGGCGATCCGGGTGACCACCGCCGAGGTGAAGCGCCGGCCCGGCGGCCATTGCATGACCAGGCGGTGCTCGACGTCGAAGGCCGCGTTGCCCAGCCGCGTCTCGAAGGACGACCCGCTGGTGGCGATCGCCTCCAGGAGCGGCCCCGACGCCTGAAGCGAGTCCGCGATCTCCACCGCCGCGCCCGGTGCCCGCTCGCGCAGCTCGGCGGCGAGCACCTCGGCCGGCAGGTCGTGGCCCGCGCCGATCGACGCGCTGAGGATGAGGATCCGGGGAGGCCTCAGACCGGCGTGATGGCGTTGTGCTTGGCGGGCCATTCGCGCACCTTGCCCGCGGCCAGCGCGAAGCGCCGGATGACCTCGACGCGGAGGTCCTCGGGTGCGATGACCGCATCGACGACGAGCTCGGAGGCCAGGTGCAGGACGTCGATGTCCTGCGCGTACTCGCGGCGCAGCTCCTCGGTCTTCGCGGCGCGCTCGTCCTCGTCCTCGATGGCCTGCAGTTGGTTGTAGAAGACGGCGTTGATGGCGGCCTGCGGGCCCATCACCGCGATCGAGGCGGTGGGCAGCGCGATGGTCGCGTCGGGGTCGAAGGCCGGGCCGGCCATCGCGTACAGGCCGGCGCCGTAGGCCTTGCGGACGATCACGCAGAGCTTGGGGACCGTCGCCTCGCACACCGCGCTGACCATCTTGGCGCCGTGGCGGATGATCCCCTGCTTCTCGACCTGCGTGCCGATCATGAACCCGGGCACGTCGGAGAGGAACAGCAGCGGCACGTTGAACGCGTTGCAGGTCATGATGAAGCGCGCCGCCTTGTCGGCCGAGTCGACGAACAGCACGCCGCCCTTCTGGCGGGGCTGGTTGGCGACGATCCCGACCACGGCTCCGTCGAGCCGCGCGTAGCCGACGATCAGCTCCTTCGCCCAGCGCGCATGGATCTCGAAGAACGACTCCGCGTCGACGAGCGAGTCGACCAGCAGCCTCATGTCGAACGGCTTGTTCTCGTCGGCCGGCACGATCTCGCGGATCGGCGTGTCCGAGGCGGGCTCGGCCGGCGGTGCCGGCGGGGGCTCGCTCTGCCAGCTCGAGGGGAAGTACGAGAGGTAGCGGCGCGCCGCGTCGATGCCCTCCTCGTCGGACTTGACCAGCACGTGCCCCACGCCGCTCGTGGCGGTGTGCATGCGCGCGCCGCCCATCTCCTCGAGCGTGACCTTCTCGCCGATGACCATCTCGGCCATCCGCGGCGAGCCGAGGTACATCGATGCGTTGCCGTCGCGCATGATCACGACGTCGCAGAAGCTCGGGATGTAGGCACCCCCCGCCGCGCTGGGGCCGAAGAGGATGCAGACCTGCGGCACCACGCCGCTCATCTGGACCTGGTTGAAGAAGATCCGCCCGGCGCCGCGGCGGCCGGGGAACATCGCCACCTGCTCGGTGATCCGGGCCCCGGCCGAGTCCACGAGGTAGAACATCGGCGTGCGCAGCGAGAGCGCGCGCTCCTGGATCCGCAGGATCTTCTCGACCGTCTTGGGCCCCCAGGACCCGGCCTTGACCGTCGGGTCGTTGGCCATGACCGCCACCGGCCGGCCGCCCAGCGTGCCCAGCCCGGTGACCACGCCATCGGCGCCCAGGCCGTCGCCCTCCCAGTTGGCCAGCAGCGCGTCCTCGACGAACGACCCGTCGTCGAGCAGCCTCGCGATGCGCTCGCGCACGGGCAGCTTGCCCTGCTCGGCCGCCTTCTGACGGTGGCGCTCCGGACCGCCGGCCTGCGCCCGCTCCAGCGCGTCGTGGAAGTGGGTGACGTCGGTCACGGCTCGGCGACGATGGTCGGCGCGGTGGGCGGATCGGGCGGGGGCGGCGGCAAAGGCGCGACGGGCGGCTCGGGCGGCAGCTCCTGGCGCGGGCGCAGGCCGATGACGAGCAGGACCCCGGCGATGATGGCGAGCACGATCGGCCAGCCGATCAGCGACGCGCCGTGCCGGCCGGCCTGGCCGGCCTCGACGACGAACTCGGCGAGCACCAGGACCCCGAGGAAGGCGGGCACCCGCTCGCGGTCGACGCAGCCGTAGGCGATCAGACCGAAGCCGAAGGCCAGCAGGACGAGCTCCCAGCCGGCTGGGCCGCCGGTGAACGGCTGGCGGTGGCCGAAGACGCCGGCCACCACGGCGAGCGCCTGCTGGGCGAGCACAGTGAGACCCAGGGCGAGGATCGTCAGGCCGACGACGTCGACGAGCGAGACGGCATGGCGGCGACGGATGTCGCGCTGCGAGACGGCGGCCAGCGTCAGCCCGAGCGCACAGAGCAGGAGGATCCAGCGAAACGTGGTCAGGCCGTGCGGGTGGAAGGCCCAGTCGACGAACGCGATGGCCACGACCACCCCGGTGGCCGCGCCGATCAGGGTCATGATCGCGCTGTTGCGCCGCGTCGCGAACCACAGGCTGAACAGCGCGAGCAGCGTCCCGACCCAGACCACCGTGCCGGCGGAGCCGAGGCCGTTGGCCCCGAAGACCCGCGCCAGCTCGCTGAGCGCCACGAGCAGGAGCACGAAGCCGGCGACCTGGAGGACCGACTGGTACGGGCGCGGACGCTCGTCGACGAGCTCGGACTGCGCGGCCATCGCGATGACCACAGCGGCGATCAGCGCCACGACCACGAAACGGACGCCGTCGGCCCACGCCGACGAGAAGCGCCCATCGAGCACGACCGCGAACAGCGTCAGGACGACGACGCCTGCGGCCACCGTGTCGCCGCGGTGCGGGTGGGGTCGCAGGCGCGCCAGCACGGTCAGATCCCCGCGTTCTCCGCCGGCTGCTCGCCCGAGTAGTCATAGAAACCCATCCCGGACTTCCTGCCGTGCCAGCCCGCGGCCAGCATCTTGCGCAGCGTCGGCGGCTGCGCGAAGCGCCGCTCGCTGAACTCGGTCCACATGACGTCGCAGATCGACCCGAGCGTGTCGAGGCCCACGAAGTCGGCAAGCGTCAGCGGGCCCATGGGGTGTCCGGCGCCGGCCTTCATCGCCTCGTCGATCTCGGCAACCGAGCCGACGCCCTCCTCGTAGGCGCGGATCGCGTCGAGCATGTAGGGGACCAGCAGCCGGTTGACGATGAAGCCCGCCTTGTCCTTGGTCGGGATCGCCAGCTTGCCCTGGGAGGTCGCGAAGGCCTGGCCGGCCTCGAACGCCGCGTCGGACGTGGTCACCGCGCGCACGACCTCGACGAGCTTCATGACCTGCGCCGGGTTGAAGTAGTGCAGGCCGATGAACTGCGTCGGCCGGCCGGTGGCCGCGGCCTGATCGATGACCGACAGCGACGAGGTGTTGGTGGCGAAGATGGCCTCGGGCTTGACGACGCCGTCGACCTCCCGCCACATCTCGAGCTTGGTGGCGAGGTGCTCGGTGACCGCCTCGATGACGAGGTCGCAGTCGGCGAGGTCGCCGTACTCGGTCGTCGTGGTGATGCGGGCGCGGACGGCGTCGGCCTCCTCCTGGGTCGAACGGCCCTTCTCGACGGCGCGCGCGAGCTGCTTCTCGATCTTGCCGATGCCCTTGGCCAGGACGTCCTCGGAGACCTCGCGGACGACGACGTCGTATCCCGCCTGCGCGGTCACCTGGGCGATGCCGTGGCCCATGAGGCCGCAGCCAATCACGCCCACCTGCTTGATGTCGGTCATAGGGCGTGGACCCTATCCATAGGATCGCGGCCATGGACCGAACCCGCATCGACGTCGAAGACCACGTCGCCGTCGTCAGCCTGACCCGGCCCGACAAGCACAACGCGCTCGACCGCGCGATGTTCGAGGCGATCGCCGCGGCGGCCGCCGAGGTCGGTGCCACGCCAGGCGTGAGGGCGGTAGTCCTGCACGGCGAGGGACCGAGCTTCTCCTCCGGTCTCGACGTCGCGAGCTTCCTCGCCGACGGGCCCAATGGGTTCGACATCCTGCTCGACCGCCAGGGTCCCCGCCAGGCCAACCTGGCCCAGCGGGTCGCCACCGACTGGCTCGACCTGCCGATGCCCGTCATCGCCGCCGTGCACGGCAGCTGCTTCGGCGGCGGGCTCCAGATCGCCCTGGGCGCCGACATCCGCATCGCCGCCCCCGACGCGAAGCTCTCGGTCATGGAGGCCCGCTGGGGGCTGGTTCCGGACATGGGCATCACCCAGACCCTCACCCGCCTGGTGAGCATCGACGTCGCCAAGGAGCTGACGTTCACCGCACGCCGGGTGAGCGGCGATGAGGCGGCCGCGCTTGGCCTCGTCACCCGGGTGGCCGACGACCCGCTCGCTGCCGCCCGCGAGCTGGCCGCCGAGATCGCCGGGCGCTCGCCCGACGCCGTCCGGGCGGCCAAGCGTCTCTACGAGTCGACCTGGCCGGCGCCGGCACGCAGCGCGCTCGAGCTCGAGACCGAGCTCCAGCGGAGACTCATGGGCTCGCCCAACCAGCTCGAGGCGGTCCGCTCGGGCATGGCCCGCGAGCCCGCGAACTTCACCGATCCAGCCTGAGCCCGCCGCGACCGTCCTGCCGTACTGGGGTGCTGCCCCACTCAGCCAGGACGCTGTCGGGGAAGCAGGGCGCAGAGCTCGGCGAGCATCGGCCCCGGGTGCTCGAACACGTCGCCCCATGTGTATCGCCGGTGCTGGTCACCGCGCGCGTAGGCCTCGCGCTCACGCCTACGGTCCTGGTTCCAGGCGTACCGGGAGTTGTGGAACCGGTAGCTGTCGAGCTCGACCGTGAGATGGTGCTGAGCCCAGCGGCAGTCCACGCGCTTGCTCCCGGCGCGGCGGTTGGTCTCGGGCAACGGGAGCCCGGCGGCACGCAGGCGCCACAGGAACCGCGACTCCAGGCGGCTGAGCGTCACGTGGACGTCGCCGAGGATGACGGCGGTGAGCTTCGCCCGGCCCGGCGCCGTTGGCAATCGCCCGAGCATGCGCTTGACCTGGGCCGGCGTGGTGCGATGGCGCACGCCGGCCTCGTGGCACGCACGCGCCAGGTCGTCGAGGGCGAGCACGGCGGCGAGGTCCACGAGCGTCCGCGGCACGGTCGTCACCGGAATCGCGTTCCACGTGGTCCCGTCGGCGACGCCGAGCGCGCGCGACCGACGGGTCTTGATCCCCGGCACCCGCCGCTCGGTGCGCGTCAGCACCTCGGGCAGCGGAGCCGGCCCGCGGCGCAGCCCGAGCAGATGGGCTGCGGCAAGCCCGCTCAGCAGCGACCCCGGACCGCACGCCCAGACGGCTGCGAGGTAGCTGGCGAGCAGGCTCGGCGCACGGTGGCCGACCCGGTAGACCCCGGCATGCTCGCGCAGGAGGGCGCCGCTGCCCAGCCGGTGGCGGATCTCGTCGGGCGTCACGCCGGCCTCGAGCAGGCTGGCGCGCGTGACGACCCCGTGCCCGCGACTCGCCAACCCCCCGATGACCTCCTCGACCGTCCTGTCGCGCTGGGGCATCACCCCAGTTAGGCAGGACGACCGGGGCGATCACCCCCTACGGGCCGTGCCAGTCGACCGGGCCGGCGACCAGCGTGTGGCTGCCCAGCGGGCGGCCGAGGACGTCGCGGACGGCGCGCGCGCAGGCCAGCATCGCGTCGAGGTCGATGCCGGTGCCGATGTCCATCTCGTGGAGCATCGAGACGAGGTCCTCGGTGGCGATGTTGCCGGTGGCGCCCGGCGGCACCGGGCAGCCGCCCAGCTCGCCGAAGCTCGACTCGAACGAGTCCACGCCGGCCTCGAGCGCGGCGTAGACGTTGGCCAGGCCTTGGCCGCGCGTGTTGTGGAAGTGGGCGGTCAGCTCGACCTCGTCGCCCAGCTCGTCGCGCGCGCGGTCGAAGAACGCGCGCACCTGGATCGGGTTGGCCATGCCCGTCGTGTCGCCGAAGGCGACCTCCGCGGCGCCGAAGTCGCGCAGCCGCCCGGCGATCTCCAGCACCCGCTCGACCGGCACGTGGCCCTCGTACGGGCAGCCGAAGCTCGTCGAGATCACCCCCTCGCAGCGCAGCCCAGCTTCCCGGGCCCGGGCCATCACCCGCTCGAGACCGTCCAGCGACTCGGCGATCGAGCGGTTGACGTTCTTGCGGTTGTGGGTCTCGGACGCGCTGAGGAAGCAGTTGACCTCCTGGAACCGGTCACGGAGCTCCAGCGCGTTGTCCAGCCCCCGCTCGTTGGGGATCAGGACGGTGACATCGACGTCGTCGGGGACGTCGATCGCGGAGAGCACCTCGCGGGCGTCGGCCAGCTGCGGGATGACGTCGGCGCGCACGAAGCTCGTGACCTCCAGGCGCTGCAGGCCCGTGCGGGCAAGGCCCTCGACCAGGCGGACCTTGTCGTCGGTCGCGATGACCTCCGGCTCGTTTTGGAAGCCGTCGCGGGGGCCGACCTCG
>JAWVFY010000257.1:0-4334 GCA_033855575.1 Solirubrobacteraceae bacterium | reverse complement strand
GCTGGGGGTCGCCCGCGAGCAGGTGGCGGCCGCGCTGGCCGCCCAGGACGGGGAGGGCGAGCTGCGGGCTGCGGTCGAGCTGCTGCGCCGGCGCTTCCCCGCGCCACCCGCGTCTGACCGCGACCGCGAACGGGCGCTGGGGCTGCTGGTTCGCCGGGGCTATGACCTCGAGCTGGCCTACGACGCCGTCCGAGCTCACGTCCGCGAGGCCGCGTAGTACGATCACGGCCAGCGTTGGAACTGGCCCGCGAGGGCACTGAAACCCTGACCACAGCAGCCGTTTTTCGAACCGAGACCGCGTCAGCCCCCGATCCCTGACCCCGACCCCCACACCTTCATCGCGCTGACCATCGCACCCTGATCGGGTGGCGCACCGCGCCGCGCGATCGTTGATCCATCGACCTTCGCCGCCCGTCGCGGCTCAGTCCACGCCTCCAGCACACCAGGACCTCGATGCGGGGCCGCCAACCGGCGCCGACGGGAGGAGACGGCAATGGACATCGTGATCGCGGCGGCCCTGTTGGCGGTGGGCCTCGTCGCTGCCGTGCTGCTGTACACCCACCGCGGTGGGGTGGCCGGCCAGGACGCCTCGCGCGGCCGCGACGACGAGCTGCTCGTGCTGGCACGGGGGCGCGAGACCGCCCTGGATCACCGGGCCGCCGAGCTCGAGCGGCGCGACGCCGAGCTGCGGGCCGCGCAGGAGAAGCTGTCCGCGCTGCGCGACGAGCACGCGCGAGCGCTGGAGCGGGCGTCCGGGTTGACCGCCGGTCAGGCCAAGCAGGCGCTGCTCAAGGAGATCGCCGACCAGGCGCGCCACGACGCCGCGCGGACGCTGCGCGACGTGGAGCAGGAGACCAAGCGTGACGCCGAGCGCCGCGTGCGCTCGATCCTCGCCACGGCGATGCAGCGGCTGGCCGCCGGCCACGCCGCGGAGACGACGGTCTCGGTCGTCCAGCTGCCCTCCGATGACATGAAGGGCCGCATCATCGGGCGCGAGGGCCGCAACATCCGCGCCCTGGAGAACCTGACGGGCGTGGACTTCATCATCGACGACACGCCCAACGCGGTCGTGCTCTCGGCCTTCGACGGCGTGCGCCGGGAGGTCGCGCGGATGACCCTCGAGAAGCTGCTGGCCGACGGGCGCATCCACCCGGCGCGCATCGAGGAGACCTTCTACCAGGCGCGCTCGGAGCTCGACGCCCACGTCGTCGTGCTGGGGGAGGAGGCTGCCCTGGAGGCCAACGTGCAGGGCCTCGATCCAGAGATCGTGCGGCTGCTCGGGCGGCTGCGGTTCCGGACGAGCTACGGCCAGAACGTGCTCGCCCACTCGGTCGAGTGCGCGCACCTGGCCGCCACGATGGCCCACGAGCTCGGCGCCAGCCCCACCACCGCGCGGCGGGCCGCCCTGTTGCACGACATCGGCAAGGCGGTCTCGCACGAGGTCGAGGGGCCGCACGCGCTGGTGGGCGGCGACGTGGCCCGGCGCCACGGCGAGCCCGAGGCCGTCGCGCACGCCATGGAGGCCCACCACAACGAGGTCGAGCCACAGACCGTAGAGGCCGTGATCGTCCAGGCCGCCGACGCGCTCTCGGGCGGCCGGCCCGGCGCCCGCGGCGAGTCGCTGGAGTCCTACGTCACGCGTCTGCGCGACCTCGAGCAGATCGCCCAGCGCCATGCGGGTGTCGACAAGGTCTACGCGATGCAGGCCGGTCGCGAGATCCGCGTGATGGTCGTTCCCGACACCGTCGATGACGACGGGATGGTCCTGCTCAGCCGCGACATCGCCCGCGAGATCGAGCGCGAGCTGGAATACCCCGGGCAGATCAAGGTCACCGTCATCCGGGAGTCCCGGGCCACCGACTACGCCAAGTGAGCAAGCGCTACCACGTCACCACGCCCGCGCATCACGCCGGATAACGACGTGAAAAGGCCCGGCCCGGTAGCCCAGCCGGAACGTCGTGGTCGTAATGCCACCAGGCCCAGGGCCGGCTGCCGGGCGGTTCGAGAGCCACGAGCTCCTCGCGGTGGCGCTCCCACGCGCGGCGCCGCTCGCTCTCGCTGGCGAACGCGCTGACGCGGGCCGGCCCGACCGCCAGCTCGACGCGTTGGGCGAGCGGCAGCGCAGCCAGGCCGGGAGCACAGCGATAGCGGGAATGGCGCATGATCATCAGACCGCGTGGCCTGTCGCTCAGGGGAGGGCCTGGACGGATGACCGAATGGGGCCCCTACGCGTCCTAGCGCGGTAGCGGGCCTATCCTTGGCCGCGATCGTGTCGAGCTATCACCTCACCACCTTCGGGTGCCAGATGAACGAGCACGACTCCGAGCGCATGAAGGGCATGCTCGAGTCGCTGGGCTACGCCGAGGCGCCCGATCGCGCCGCGGCCGACCTGATCCTGTTCAACACGTGCTCGATCCGCGAGAGGGCCGATGAGCGGTTCATCGCGCACCTGCACGAGGCTCACGCGCTCAAGCGCCGCGGCGGGCTGGGCGAGGTCATCATCGGGGTCGGCGGCTGCTGGGCGCAGTCGGTCAAGGACGAGGTGTTCGCCCGCTTCCCATTCGTCGACGTCGCCTTCGGCCCCGGTCAGGTGCACAAGCTGGCCGAGTTCCTGACCAGCGACGCGCTGACCGCCCAGGGCTTCTTCGAGTTCGAGGGCTTCACCGGCCACCTGCCGGCCAAGCGCGGCCGTGCCGTGCAGGGCTGGATCCAGATCTCGGCGGGCTGCAACCAGGTCTGCTCGTACTGCATCGTTCCCTCGACGCGCGGGCGGGAGGTCTCGCGGCCGCCGGGCGAGCTCGTTGCCGAGATCCGTGCGCTGGCCGGTGACGGCGTGCGCGAGGTCACGCTGCTGGGCCAGAACGTCAACTCCTATGGCCGCGGGCTGCGCCCGGAGCCCTCGACGTTCGCGGCGCTGCTGCGTGCCGTCGATGCGGTTGAGGGCATCGACCGCATCCGCTACACCTCGCCGCACCCCCAGCACATGGGGGAGGACGTCGTTCGCTGCCACGCTGAGCTGCCCAGCCTGTGCGAGCACGTCCACCTCCCGCTGCAGTCGGGCTCGTCGCGGGTCCTCAGGGCGATGCGCCGCACCTACGACCGCGGTCGCTTCCTCGACCGCGTCGCGCTGATCCGCGAGCACGTCCCGGACTGCGCGATCACCACCGACGTCATCGTCGGCTTCCCGGGGGAGACCGAGGCAGACTTCGAGCAGACGCTCGCGGTGGCCGAGGAGGTGGGCTTCGACGGCGCGTTCACCTTCGTGTTCTCGCCGCGGCGCGGCACCGAGGCGGCGGCGCTGGACGACGACGTGCCGCACGAGGTCAAGGTGGAGCGCCTGGAGCGGCTGGTCGAGGTGATCCAGCGGCGCGCTCGCGAGCGCGCGCAGCGGTTCGTCGGCCGGGAGCTCGAGGTCCTCGTCGAGGGGCCGTCGCGTCACGACCCCGCACGGCTGCGCGGACGCACCCGCCACAACAAGGTCGTCAACTTCGACGGGCTGGCCGCCCCGGGCGAGCTGGTGCCGGTGCGGATCGCCTCGGCGACCAGCCAGACGCTGAACGGAGAGCAGTCGGTCCTTCTGCGCGTCTGACGGACGGAGGGGGTCTGTCCGCCCGTTGTGCGAACATGTGTTCGTGCGCTGGCAGAACCTCACGATCGGCGGTGGCGAGCAGGCCTCGCTTCCGGGCTACTCCGAGCCGGCGGTGGTCCGCCACTTCGACGCGCCCGAGGCACTGGACACCCGTTTCTACGAAGTTCGCGCCAAATCGGCGCTGAACCGCGTGCCGGCGAGGTCGCGCATGCCCTTCCGATGGACGATCAACACGTTCAGAGGATGCAGTCACGCGTGTGTACTGCTTTGCCCGGCCGACACATACCTACCTCGATCTCAACGCGGCCCGGGATTTCGAAAAGGAGATCGTCGTCAAGGTCAACGCCCCCGAGGTGCTCCGCGTGGAGCTGCGGCGGCCGTCGTGGAAGCGCGAGCACGTCGCGATGGGGACGAACACCGATCCGTACCAGTGGGTCGAGTCGAAGTACCGGCTGATGCCGCCGATCCTGGAGGCGTTGCGCGACTCCGGGACGCCGTGCTCGATCCTGACCAAGTCGCCGCTGGTGCTGCGCGACCTCGAGCTGCTGAAGTCGTTCAAGGACGCCGGCGTGCCGGTGCAGGCGGCGTTCTCTGTGCCGACGCTCGAGGAGAAGGCCTGGCGGGCGAGCGAGCCGCACACGCCGCACCCGCGCAAGCGCCTGGAGGCGGTCGGCGAGTTGACCAAGGCCGGAGTTCCGACCGGGATCCTGATCGCGCCACTGATGCCGGGGATCAACGACGACCC
>JAWVFY010000256.1:0-5389 GCA_033855575.1 Solirubrobacteraceae bacterium | reverse complement strand
CTGCCCGAGGCCGCCCGTGCGACCGCTGTCGACCTCTGCGTGCACCATCTCGAGCGCGCGCCTGGGCGCCCCGAGCGGCTGTTCCTGCAGTTCCACGGCGGCGTCTACCGCTCCGACGACGCCGGGTCGACCTGGACCGACGTCGGCGCCGGCCTGCCGTCGGACTTCGCCTTCCCGCTCGCGCTCGACCCCGCGGATCCCGACAGCGCCTACGTCATCCCGCTGACCGCCGACACCGACCGCGTCACGCCGGGCGGCCGCGTGCGCGTCTACGAGACCCGCGACGCCGGCGCCAGCTGGGCGCCCCGGGGCGACGGGCTACCCCAGGGCGACGCCTACCTCACGGTGCTCCGCGAGGCCTTCGACCGCGCCGGCGACGATGAGGGCTTCGAGCTGTACTTCGGCGCCACGTCGGGAGACGTGTTCGGCTCGGGCGACGCGGGCGCCACGTGGGCGACCGCGGCCGCCCACCTGCCGCCCGTCTACTCGGTCAGCGCCACGCGCTGACCGGCACGGCTACGCCTCGACCGGCGCGAGCGTCTGGACCATCCGGAACTGGTTGCCGAACGGATCGCGGAAGGGCGCGTCGATGCCGTAGGGCATCTCGGTCGGCTCGGAGGTGAACTCGACGCCACGCGCCTTGAGCTCCTCGTAGGTCCCCTGGGCGTCGTCGGTGGTGAGGAACAGCGCCCCGAGCGCGCCCTTGGACATCAGCGAGCGGATCTGCTCGGCCGTCTCGGGCTCGAAGACCGGCGGGCCGGGGACGGTCATCAGCACGAAGGCGACGTCGGGCTGCCCGGCGGGGCCGACCGACAGCCAGCGGAAGCCGCCCATGTCGGGCAGGGTGACGTCCTCGCGGACCTCCAGGCCCAGCTTGTCGCGGTAGAAGGCCAGCGCCTCGTCCTGGTCGTCGACCCAGACGTTGACGTGGGAGATGTTCTTGATCACGGTTCCTCCGGTGTGGTGTGGGGTGAGGCCGCCAACCTAGACCGGCCGCGCCGGGCTGTCTTCTCGAAACGTGCTCGACGCCGGGCGCGCGTAGGCGCGGGCCACGCAGACGGGGATGCGGGCCAGCCGCGCGGCCGGCGGATGCGCCGCGCGGTAGGCGGTCGGGGACATCCCGAACGTCCGCCCGAAGCTCGTGGTGAACGAGCCGACGCTGCGCAGGCCCACGTCGAAGCAGATCTCCGCCACGCTCCGGTCGGTGCCCCGCAGGAGCGCCGACGCGCGCTCCATGCGCCGCGTCAGCAGGTACTGATGCGGGCTCTCGCCGAACGTCCGGCGGAACTCGCGGCTGAAGTGCGCGCGGGACAGGTGTGCCGCCTGCGCCAGCGCGGCCACGTCGAGCGGGTCGGCGTAGCGAGCGTCGATCAGGTCCTTGGAGCGGAGCAGGTGACGGGCGATGGGGGCCGGAGGCATCGCCTCCGAGTATCGCGCGCCGGCCGGCCCTCAGCCGCTGACGTTCTCCAGCACGAGCGCGACGCCCTGTCCGGAGCCCACGCAGACCCCGAGCACACCGTAACGGGCCTTGCGCAGCCGCAGCTCGGTGGCGAGCGTCAGCACGTAGCGCGTGCCGGAAGAGCCGAACGGATGTCCGATCGCCACCGCGCCGCCGTTGGGGTTCAGGCGGTCGTCGGGAACCTCGAAGCCGTCGAGCTGCTTGGGCAGCTCGCGCAGCACGCCGAGCGCCTGGGCGGCGAACGCCTCGTGGACCTCCCAGACGTCGATGTCCTGCGGGCTCAGTCCCGCACGGCGCAGCGCCTTGGGGATCGCGAACGCCGGAGCGATGCCCATCATCTGCGGATCCAGCGCGTGGGTCGCCGACGCGACGACCCGGGCCAGCGGCGTGACGCCCAGCCGTTGCGCCGCCTCGGCGCTGGCCAGCACCACGGCGCTCGCGCCATCGGAGAGCGGTGAGGAGTTGCCGGCGGTCATCTGGGTGGTGTTGGGCTGGGCAGCCAGGCGGGCCAGCCCCTCCGCCGTCGTGTCATCCCGGATCGCCTCGTCGTGCTCGAACGTCCAGGCGGGCTGCTTGCGCGTGCCGGCGATCTCGACCGGCCAGATCTCCTCCGCCAGCCGCCCGTTGTCGCGGGCGGCCGCGGCGTGCTGGTGGGACCGCAGGGCGAAGGCGTCGATCTCCTCGCGCGTCAGCCCGTAGGCGTCGGCGACGTTCTGGGCCGTCTTGATCATCTCGACGTAGGCGTTGCGCGCGAGCAGCACCGGGTTGGGCGGCCCGCCGGCACCCGCCCACATCGTGTCGAGCATGAAGACCGGGCCGCGCGGGCTGAACGGCGCGTCGCCCTTCATCAGGCCCCAGCCCGAACGCGACATCGACTCCACCCCGCCGGCGAGGCCGACATCGAGCTCGCCGGCGCGGATCGCGTGGGCGACGGAGATCGCGCCGCTCAGCGAGGACGCACAGAAGCGGTTGATCGTCGCCGCCGGCACGGAGTCCGGGAAGCCGGCGGCCAGCGCCGCCCAGCGGGCGACGTCTCCCATCCCCTCGTGTGCGACGTTCACGCACCCGGCGGCGATGTCTCCGATCTCGCCGAGCGCGACGCCCGCCCGCTCACAGGCGGCCACCATCGTGCGGCCCAGCAGATCATCCAGGCGGATGTGCGACAGCGCGCCGCCGTACTTGCCCACCGGCGTCCGGACGCCGCCCAGGATCAGTGCGTCGCTCATCTGCCCGGCTCAGGCGCCGTGGACCGCCGCCGGCGCAAAGCGTTCTACGAAGGCCAGTGCCGTGTCCGCCACCTCGCGCCAGCCGCTGTCGATCGTCAGCGCGTGGCCGCGATTCTTCATCTCGACGATCTCGGTGACCGCCAGGTTGCGCTTCTGCTTCTTGAACGAGGCGTTGGCGATCGCCCAGGGCACCGTGTGGTCCTTCTCACCGGAGACGATCAGCAGCGGTCCGCGGTCGG
This sequence comes from Solirubrobacteraceae bacterium, assembly GCA_033855575.1. Lineage (GTDB taxonomy): Bacteria > Actinomycetota > Thermoleophilia > Solirubrobacterales > Solirubrobacteraceae > BP-464. Next base: position 2,465 of record JAWVFY010000256.1, on the reverse strand, counting down.
GGCTCTTGGTGTTGGCCTTCGCCTCGGTCCAGGGGTTGAGGTTCGCGCTGGCCGCCTGGAAGATCGGTGCGCCGGAGGCCGGGACCGAGTAGGTCTCGTAGAGCTCCTTCGCCTCGTCCTCGCCGACGGCGTTGGCGAAGCCGAAGCGGAACTGCTCGTAGGTCAGCGGCACCGCACGGTTGCGGTTGGCCGGGTTGCCGAGCACCGGCGCGGCGGACCGCAGGGCGGAGATCGGAAGCGGCAGCACGCCGCGAAACGGCGCCGGGTCGATGGCGACGGTCGCCGCCGACAGGCCGCGTCCGGCCAGGATCTGGGCGAGCAGGCCGCCGAAGGAGTGGCCGATGACCGCCGGCTTCTCGGTCAGACCGCCGATGACGGCCTCGTAGTGGTCGGCGACCTGCCCGACGGTCTTGTGGGCGAAGACCTCCGGGTTCGCCTTGGCCTCCGCGACCGTCTCGGGGTCGTCCGGCCAGCCGGGGGTGAGCGGCGCGTACCCGGCCGCCTCGAAGACCGACGCCCAGCGATCCCAGCTGCTCGGCAGCAACCACAGTCCGTGCACGAACACCACCGGCGTGCGACCGGTCGCGTTGGCCCGCTCGACCTGCTCGGCCTCGTGCTCGGTGATGGTCGCTCCGTCGGACGGGGCAGGCGCGGACGCGGTGGGGCTCATGGCGGTGCTCCCTGTGCTCGCTGATCAGACCTAGGATCGAATCTACAGTCGGACCGGTCGCCAGGCAAACCGGCGGTGGGCCCGCCCCCCAAGGAGAGGACCACGATGCCCGACACGCCCACGCTGTACGTCTGCCACGGTGACGATGGCGGCCCGCGGATTCATCCGTGCCGCCGCGTGCAGGAGGCGCTGCGTGCCAAGGGGATTGGGTACGAGAAGGTCGTCGCGGCCCACGGCAGCCCGATCCCCTTCCTGCGCAAGGGCTCGCGCGACGAGCTGCGTGCGGCGACCGGCGGGACTGGGCTGCCGGCGCTCAAGCTTTCCGACGGGACCGTCCTGACCCACTCCCGCCCGATCCTGTCGTGGGTCGGCGAGCAGCCGGCTTCGGCGACCTAGCCACGATGCCCGCGGCCGACACCTTCCGCACGTCCGCCGAGGCCTACGACGGTCTCGTCGGCCGTTACAGCCCAGAGCTCGCGGCAGCGCTGATCGCGTTCGCCGGGCCGGAGCCGGGAACGCGGGCGCTCGACGTCGGCTGCGGGCCGGGGGCGCTCGCCGCAGCGCTGGCAGAGCTGCTCGGAGCGACGAACGTGTCGGCCGCCGAGCCGTCTGAGCCGTTCGCCGAGGCCTGCCGGTCGCGACTGCCGGGGGTCGAGGTGGTGGTCGCGGCCGCCGAGGCGCTCCCGTTCCCGGACGGCACGTTCGACACAACGCTGTCGCAGCTGGTCGTCAACTTCATGCCCGACGCCATGGCCGGCGTGGCGGAGATGGCGCGCGTGACCAAGAGCGGCGGGATCGTTGCCTCGTGCGTGTGGGACTACGCCGGCGCGATGACGCTGCTGCGGGCGTTCTGGGACGCCGCCCACGAGGTCGATCCGGCCCGCGCCGCGGAGGTCGACGAGGGGCTGGTGATGCGCTGGTGCGACGACGGCGGTCTCGCCGAGCTCTGGCTCGCGTCGGGCCTGCGCGACGTCCGCTTCGGCCAGCTCGTCGTGGCGGCGCGCTACACCGGCTTCGAGGACCTGTGGGGAGCGTTCCTGACCGGGGTCGGTCCCGCGGGCGCGTACTGCGTGGCGCTGGATCCGGACCGCCGGGCCGCTCTGCGCGATGCCTACCGCCGCCGCCTCGCGGTCGACGACGGGCCGTTCGAGCTGACGGCGCGCGCCTGGGTGGCGGCCGGCGTCCCTCCAACGCGCGGCCGTTGACGGGACCGGGGGACCGGACTAGGGTCGCGTCCAGGCCCGACATGACCATTCTCCGATCTCACCGCTCCCGACTCGCCCTGCCGGTACTCGTCGTGGCGCTGGCCGTGGCGGTGCCGGCGATGGCCTCGGGTGGGGCCAACTGGGGCTTCGGGACGAAGGGGCAGTCGAGCGCGACGGTCACCTGGGCGCCCGACAACGGCAAGAACGTCACCTTGGTCGTGTTCACCCTGCCGGTCAAGGCCAAGAGCGCCAAGACACGCCGAGGCACGCGCTGCACGATCCCGAGCGCTCACCCGCGGCAGGTGCGCTGCGCGATCTCGCCCGCAACGGCGTACGGCTACGTCGACGTGGTGGCCAAGTCCCGCATCCCGTGCAAGGCCCCCCTGCAGTTCAGCGCCAAGCCGGTCGGCGCATCGCACCTCGTCCGCCAGCAGAACATCCTCTCGGGCAACGGCTGCTCGTAGCGGCGAAGCGCCGGACAGCCCGCTACTTGAACGGGACGCTGACCGCGCCGGGCCGCCGTCGGTAGACCGCGAAGAAGTCGCGGTCATCGGGCACCAGGTATCGCGTGGCCGGCTGCTGGTAGTTGG
>JAWVFY010000255.1:0-3199 GCA_033855575.1 Solirubrobacteraceae bacterium | reverse complement strand
CAACTCCGACGCCGGCGACATGACCGCGGCGCTGCGCGGCCGCGGACCGGCCTACGCCCAGATCGTCGGGCGCCGTGAGGCCGGGGCGATGCTGCTGGCCTGGCGGCGCGCCGGGCGCCGCCTGGCGGGTGCGCCGGCGTTCGCCATCCGCTGGACGCGCTCGTGCTTCTGCGGGCGCACCGTTCAGGGCGGCGCGGTGGCCGATCAGCCCGCGATGGGCATGCCGTTCCTGACGGGCTCGGAGGAGAACCGCGGGCCGCTGTTCGACGTGACCGGCGTGAGCTTCGAGGGCGACCGCCTGCCGGCCGATGCCGGACCCCAGGGGCGCAAGGTCGCGGCGCTCGGGCCGCCGGAGGCCGACTTCCCGCACGCCGTGCCGTTGATGGTCGTCCGGTTGGGCGACCGGGTGATGGCCACCGTGCCTGGCGAGGCGACCGCCGAGATGGGCCGCCGGATCCGGGCGGCGGTCCTGGCGGCCACGCGGCCGCGCGGCGTCACCCGCGCCGTGGTGGTCGGCTACGCCAACGAGTACGTGCACTACTTCACGACACCGCAGGAGTACGAGCAGCAGGCCTACGAGGGCGGCTCGACGCTCTACGGGAAGTACAGCTCGAACCTGATCATGGGCGACCTGGCGACGCTCGCGGGCGACCTGGCCGGCGGGGCGAAGGCGCCCGCGCCGTACGCATATGACCCGCGCAACGGCGTCGTGCCCGACACACGGCCGTTCGGCGCCGGCGCCGCGGAGGGCGTCGCGGTGACGCAGCCGGCCGCCACCGGCCGGATGGCCCGCGCGGAGTTCGCCTGGCGCGGCGCAGCCCAGGGCCTGGATCGCCCGCTGGACCGGCCGTTCGTGACAGTCGAGCGCCGCGTGGGCGCGAGCTGGCGGGCGGTGACCGACGACCTGGGCCTGCAGATGCTCTGGCGCGTCGACGACAGCGGGCAGTACACGGCGCAATGGCAGGTCCCGCTCGCCGCCCCGCCCGGCACCTACCGCTTCGCGGTGACCGCCAACCGCTACGGCCTGGCGTCGGCGCCGTTCGCGGTCCTGCCGTCGACCGCGCTGAAGCTCGTCGCGCTCCCGCGCAGCGGCGATCGCGTCCGCGTCGTGCTGGCCTACCCGCCGATCGAGATGTTGACCGACCTGACCAGCCGGCCGGCCCGCGCCGCGGCGGGTGCCATCACGGCGCAGGTCGACGGCCGCCCGAATGACCGTCGTCGGCGGCCCGGTGTTCACGCTGCCCGCTCCGGCGGGCGCCACCGTGCGGATCGCCGCGGGCGCCGCACGCGATCGCTTCGGCAACCGCACGGGCGTCGCGGCGGTGCTGGCGCCTACTGGTGGACGGTGACCTTCCAGTCGAGGTTCCTGGTCCCGCGGCCGGCCACCTTGACGACGACGCGGAAGGTCAGCGGGAAGCCGACGGCCCGCTTGGGCCACAGGATCTGGTCGCGGTAGCTGCCGGTGAAGGCCCACGGGTGGTGACCGCTGCCGGTCGGCTTGAACGGGTTCGGGTACTGCGTCGAGACCTTGCGCCCGCGGAAGAAGAACTGATAGACGGCCGTCGCCCGCAGCGGCTTGCCCGACGGCGTCGTCGCGGTCACGCGGATGATCCACGTCTTGGTGCCGGCCTTCGGAGTGTGGTTGGGCGCGTGCAGCGTCGCGCGGAACGTGGCCGCGCCGGCGGGCGCGGCGGCGACCGCGAAGGCGGTCAGGACGACAGCGATGACTCGAGTGCGCATGGCTTCCTCCGGTACGGGTTCGTCTACGGAAGAGTACGAACTGCGGCCTCGATCGCGTCGCACCCGGGTATCGAGGTGTGGCCGAGCTCGCGGCGCGCGCGCGCGTCGTCGAAGGCCATCGGCAGCCGGCCCAGGCGCACCTCGTCGAGGACAAGCAGCTCGGGCTCGCGCCCGAACGGTCGCAGCGCGGCACGCGCGGCCACCGCGGCGCCGAAGGCCACCGCCCAGGGCACCGCGAGCCGCGGCGGCGGCCGCCCCGCGGCCCGGGCGGCGGCGGCGAAGACCTCGCGCATCGGCAGGTTCTCGCCGCCCAGGAGGTAGCGCCGGCCCGCGCGCGCGCGCTCGTGCGCGCGCAGGTGACCCGCCGCCACGTCTGCGACCGCGACGACGTTCAGGACGCTGCCGGCCAGGTAGCCGCGGGCGCGGCCGCCGGCCACGTCGGCGATCATCTTGCCGGTCGGCGTCGGCCTCCGGTCACCCGGCCCGACCGGCGTCGTCGGGTTGACGACGACCACGTCGTGGCCCTCGGCGGCTGCCGCGAGCGCGAGCTGCTCGCCCGCGATCTTGGTCCGCTTGTAGGGCACGGCGAGCTCGTAGGCCGGTGGCGCGTCGTCCTCGGTGGCGGGCCGGCCCCGCACCGGCCCGCACGTCGCGCACGAACTGGTGTAGACGACCCGCGGGCGCACGGTGCTGCGCGCGGCGGCGTCGAGCAGGATGCGCGAGCCCTCGACATTGACGGCCTGCATCAGCCCCGCATCGGCGCGCGCGAAGGAGTACACGGCGGCCAGGTGGAAGACCGCGTCGCAGCCGTCCATGGCCGCGCGCACGGCATCCGCGTCGAGCAGGTCCCCGACCACCGGCTCGGCACCGGGCGGCACGTCGACGGGCGGGTCGCGGTCGAACGCGCGGACCTCGGCGCCCGCCGCCACCAGCGCATCGACCACGTGTGCGCCGATGAACCCGGCCGCGCCGGTGACCAGCGCCCTCACGTCGCGGTGCGCCGCAGGCCGCGGGCCATCCGCACGCCGAACCGCGCGTACGCTCGCGGGACCCGCTCGGCGCCGGCGAGCACGTCGTCGAGCGCGGCGGCGAAGCTCCGGACATCCTCCTCGGAGACGACCAGCGCCGGCAGCGCCTTGACGACGTTCAGGCCGTGCCCGGCGACCTGGCAGAGGATCCGGTGCTCGTGGAACAGGGGCACGGTGACCAACTGGGCGAACAGGCCGGGCTGTGCGCGCTCGCCCATCGACCACATCGAGCGCGCTGCCCGTCCGCTGGGCGGCCCGAGCTCGATCGCCCACATCAGGCCGAGCCCGCGCACGTCGCGCACGATCTCGTAGCGGTCGACCAACGGCTGGGTCAGCTCGAGCAGCAGTTCGCCCATCCGCGCGGCGTGCTCGACGAGCCCCTAGCGCTCGAGCACCCGCAGCGTCGCCAGCCCCGCGGCAGCGGCCAGGTC
>JAWVFY010000254.1:0-6132 GCA_033855575.1 Solirubrobacteraceae bacterium | reverse complement strand
CCTCGGCGGCCACCCGGACCGGGGCCACGACACGGATCCTCGTCGGTGCGAGCGGGTCCGGCGCCGGAAAGGAGATCGAGACGCGGCCCTCGCCGTTGCTCGCTGCCACCGCGCGCGCAGCCGAGGTCCCGAGCGCGAGATAGCCAGAGCGTTCGAGGTGGGCCGGGTTCGAACGGCCGTCGACCAGCGGCGGCTCGAAGAGCCGCCCGTAGGCCGCGCGCATCGCCTTGGCGCCCGCGAGCGCAGCGAGGTCGGCGGCCCGCTGCTCGTCCGCCCTGGTGCCGAGGCCCTGGGCGATCGCGCCGGCGACGATCGCACCGATGACCACCACCAGCAGCGCTGCCACCAGGAGGATCAGGACCTGCCCGCGGTCGCGGCCGGAGCTCATCGCAGGGCTCCCTCGAGCACGGGGAGCAGCGCCGCACGTAGCGGCGCGGCCAGCCGCACGCCTGCGCAGGCCAGCGCGGCGGCCGCCGGAGCGCGCGGAAGCTCGACCGAGGTCACGGGCGGCCCGACCCTCCCGAGCTCTCCTATGGCCAGCGCCGTGAGCTCGGCATCGGCGTCGCTGCCGCTGGCGATCAGGATCATGTCGAGGTCGGCGATCTGCCCCTCGATCGCGGCGCCGCGCGGGCCGGCGACGACCAGGACGGACGCCACCGCGCTCGGGGCCGCGGCACGGACAGCCGCGACCGCGCGGTCCTCGTCAGACGGCAGGCCCAGGAAGGCCAGCCGGCCGGCCGATCGCGCTGTGTGACCCTGCTCGCGCAGGGTGGCGACCAGGCGGCGTGCGGCAGGCACCGACGGCCGCTCGACCATCGGCCCGGCGTCGGCGCCGGTCCACTCGGCCACCAGGGCACATGGCGCCTTCACCAGGCGCAGGAGCGCCAGCGCCGCCGCCGCTCCGGCGAAGCGACCGTCGCGGAGCCCGCCGCAGACCACGGCAATCGACGGCGCCGGGCAGACCAGCGGCAGCGCAACCTCTGACACCTCGGGCACCAGCGCGGCGGCCGGCGCAGGCGGCAGCCAGCGCACGCCGGGCTCCGGCGCGGGAGCGGCCGCCGGCGCCTCGGCGGGCGCGACGAACACGTGCGCCAGCCGATCGAGAAGCGTGGTCACCGGCCCGCCCTCGCCTGCGCGTGGGCCGTCAGCGCATCGGCCAAGGCCGGCACGATCGACGGCGGGCGCACCGCCACGCGGACGGACGCGCCGTCGACCTCGATGGCGAGCTTCGAACGCGACCAGCCGGGCACGGCATCGCGTGCGGCAGCGACCGCATCCCCGCCCTCCAGCATCGCGACGGCGCCGGCCTCCGCGGCGTGGCCCGCGTACTCCGATGCCGCACCGGCCACCAGCAGCTGAGCGACCGCCCAGATGACGGCGAACAGCACCGGAAGCAGCCCCACCAGCTCGACGGTCGACTGGCCACGCTGCCCGCACCGCCGGATCGCCAGTCGGCCGGAGACGCTCATCGCTGGGGCGGGAGCGCCGCCCGCGCTTCGATGGTGGTCAGCCTGGTGTTGGTGAAGGCCAGCGGAACCGGGACGTGCACGCGCACCCCGGCACCGGCCGCCGACACCCGGATCCCCGCCCGCAACGTGCCGGGAACGGCGCCGCGAGCTGCCGCCAGCGGATCACGGCCCACGGCCTGCGCCCGCGCGGCCGCGCGGGCCGCTCCCGCCGAGGACCACACGGCCTGGCCGACCAGCACGGCCTGCCACAGCGCCAGCACGACCAGACCGACCAGCGGCATGAGGGCGACCAGCTCGACGGAGGCCTGCCCGTTGGCGTCGCGAGGGAGGGGCATCGCCCCAGCGTGAGGCAGCCATGGTCACGCGCGTGCCGCGCAATGTGACGAGTTCGCACGGGAACTGCCCGCCAGGCGCGCACCGGCCCGAAGTCAACGAACGCTGATCATTCGTCACCAATTGATCAGATCCCTAAGGTCCGGTGCTTCCCTGCCGATGCACTAGGGCATGGCTCCCGCACGCCCGGCCGATCCCTACGCGGGTCACGACCTGCATCAGACGGCCCGCTTCTCGGGGCTCGTCTGGGTCGCGTCCGGGGTCGCGCTGGTCGGCGTGATCCCGGTTGCGGCCGGCGAGGGGGCCGTCGGCATCGCCGCGGGCCTCCTGCTCGGGTTGACCGCGATCGGCGGTGGGCTCGCGATGATCCGCGGGCACGCTCCGAGCTATCGGACCTTGCTCGCCCTCGACTACGCGGGCGTCGCCGCGCTGGCCGGCCTGCAGCTGCTCTACCCCGGACCGCGCGGCGATCTGATCGCCGAGCTCTATCTCGGCATCGCCCTGCAGGCGGGAGCGATCCATCCCCTGCGGCGTACCGCCGGCGTCCTGACGGCGATCGCCGGCGCCTGGATCCTCGCCGCATCGCAGGACGGCTGGACCACGATCGGCGCCGCGGACCTCGTGATGCACGTCGGCGTCTTCCTGCTGGTCGCGGTGATCGCCAGCGCGCTGGTCGGCCAACTCCGCGACCAGCGCGCCGTCGCCCGCGTCGAGGAGGCGGAAGCGCAACGTCTGGCCTCCAGCGACGCACTGACCGGCCTGGGCAACCGCCGCCGGTTGATGGGCGACCTCGACCGGGTGACGACCACCGGCGAGCCGACGGTCCTCGGCCTCTTCGACCTCGACGGCTTCAAGGCCTACAACGACGGCTTCGGCCATCCCGCGGGCGACAGCCTGCTGCGGAGACTCGGGGGCAACCTCGCAGCCAGCCTCGCCGGACGAGGCAGCGCCTACCGCATGGGCGGAGACGAGTTCTGCGTGCTCGTCCCGGCCACCGCCGGCCACGAGGAGCTCGTCCGCAGCGCTGCGCAGGCACTCACCGCGCACGGCCCGGGCTTCACGATCGGCGCCTCCTACGGCACGGTCCGGCTTCCCGCCGAAGCGCGGACGAGCGAGGACGCGCTGCGCGGCGCCGATCGCCGGATGTACGCGCGCAAGGCCGACCGCCGCACATCGGCGGGCCGCCAGAGCACCGACGTGCTGCTGCGGGTGCTGCGCGAGCGTCACCCCGCGCTCAGCGACCATCTCGAGGACGTGACCCAGCTCTGCGAGCTGGTCGCCCGGGAGCTCGGCGTCGTCGACGGTGAGCTCGGCGTCCTGCTCCAGGCCGCGTCGCTGCACGACGTCGGCAAGACCGCGATCCCCGACGCGATCCTCGACAAGCCCGGCCCGCTCGATGAGGCCGACTGGAGCTTCATGTGCCAGCACACGGTGGTCGGCGAGCGCATCATGGCCGCCGCGCCGTCGCTGGCCCGCGCCTCGCTGCTCGTCCGCTCCAGCCACGAGCGCTTCGACGGCGGCGGCTATCCCGACGGGCTCAGCGGTGACGACATCCCACTGGGCGCTCGCGTGATCTGCGCCTGCGATGCGTTCGACGCGATGATCACCGATCGCCCCTATCGCAGCGCGATGGACGTCGATGCCGCCCTGGCCGAGCTGCGCCACTGCTCGGGCGCGCAGTTCGATCCGCGGGTCGTCGAGGCGCTCTGCGCTACGGCCGGCGCGAGCCCCGCCGCGGCCCTCGCCTGACCGGCGCTACAGCCGGTACGCGCGCCAGCGCATGAAGCACGTGAAGAGGCCGCCCGCCGCGCCGCCGATCAGGACGATCCAGACGAGAGTGCCCGCCCCGGTGTTCAGCAGCTTCCCGCGGCCGGCCATGGCCACGATGAACGCGCCGAGCGACCCGTAGAGGATCGCACGGTGACGCTCGCCCAGCCCGTAGATGTCGGTGCGGAACATCTGGTACAGGCGCGCCCCGAAGAGGACGAAGAGCACCGTCAGCGCGATCGTGATCAGCGCGGCGACAAAGCCCGCCGAGGACCCGCCGTGCGGCACGAAGGCGACGATCGCCGCCAGCGCAGCGACGACCAGGGCGGTGCGCGCCCCGGTGGGCATCAGCGCGCGGCGCTGAGCTCCGGCGCGGCCACCGGCGCAGCCGGCGGCACGATCGCCGCCACCGCGACCGGCTCCTCGACCACCGGCTCGACCGATTCGGCCGCGAAGCGGTACCCGACGCCGAAGTGGGTGTGGATGTAGCGCCACCCTGGCGACGCGCCCTCGAGCTTCTGGCGCAGCTTGCGCACGAACACATCGACGGACCGGTCGCCGCGGGCCATCGCGTAGCCCCAGACCCGCTCGTAGATCTCCTCGCGCTCGAGCACCCGGCCGTCGGCGCCGGCCAGCAGCTCGATCAGCTCGAACTCGCGGCGCGTCAGGTCGATCGACCGGCCGCCGACGAACGCCTGGTACTGGTCGGCGCGGATCTCGACCTCGCCGGCCTGCACCGGCACGGCCACTGTTGCCTCGGCGCGCTTGCGCCGGCGCACGACCGCCTCGACGCGGGCGATGACCTCCTCGGGGTGGCACGGCTTGGTGATCCAGTCGTCGGCGCCGAGCCGCAGCCCGCGGACCCGCTGGGCCACGGTGGAGCCGCCGGTGCACACGACGACCCCCAGCCCCGGCAGCCCGGTGCAGATGCGCTCGAGCTCCTCGAAGGCCCGGGGACCGAACAGCACGGGATCGACCACGATCGCTCCCAGCCGCATGGCGACCAGGGAATCGATGGGGGTCGGCCCGGTGAGGACGCGGTGCTCCCACCCCAGCCGCTCCATGCGCTTGCCGAGAACCTGCAGGAACCCCGTGTCGGTGTCGATGACCGCAACACGGAAGCCGCCGTCGAGGGCGGACATCTTGTCCATCATGGTGCGCAGGAGTCTAGGGCACGTCGCCGACGCCCACGGGCACCCGTTCACAAACGGATAACTCGCTACGTGCGGGGATTTCGCGTGGTGAAACCGCCCTCAGAGCACGACGGGATGCGACGAGTCCGAGAACTCCCGGAACAGACCGGTGACCACGAACGCCGTCTGCTCGCCGATGTCGACCGCGTTGTCACCGATCCGCTCGATCCCCCGAGCCACGATGACCATGAGCATGGCCCATTCGCGCATGTCGGGGTCCTCGCCGGCGTCGATGGCCAGCCGGAAGATCTGCCGGTTGAGCTGGTTGATCTCGCGATCGGCGCGCACGAGGTCCTCGGCCAGCGCCACGTCCCGGTCCTCGAAGGCCCGCTTGGCCTGCAGCACCTCGGCCCGGGCGCAGCGCCCCATCGTCAGCAGCCGCTCGAGCATCTCGACGTGAACCGGAGGCTCGTGCCCCGACAGCGGCAGGATCTTGGCGATCGTCACGCACTGGTCGCCCATCCGCTCCACGTGGCGAATGACGTGCAGCAGCGCGGCGACCAGGCGCAGGTCGCCCGCCACCGGCGCCTGCAGCGCCAGCAGCGAGAGCACGCCCTGGTGGACCTCGAGGTAGCGGCCGTCGATGCGATCGTCGTCGGCGATGACGAACGAGGCAAGCTCGACGTCCTGGTGCTCGAGCGCCTCGAGCGTGCGGTCGATCTGTCCCACGACGAGCTCGAGCCCGCCCATCGCCGACGCCTCGAGCGAGGCGAGCTCGCTCTGGAAGCTGGGTCGTCCCTCGGCCATCAGCCGAACTTCCCGGTCACGTAGTCCTCCGTCCGCTGGTCGTCGGGCTTGGTGAAGATCTTCTCGGTCTCGGCGTGCTCGATCAGCTCGCCATCCAGCATGAACGCCGTGCTGTCGGCGACGCGCGCGGCCTGCTGCATGTTGTGGGTGACGATGACGATCGTGTAGCGCTTCTTGAGCTCGTCGACAAGCTCCTCGATGCGCAGCGTGGCGATCGGGTCGAGCGCCGACGCGGGCTCGTCCATGAGGATCACCTCGGGCTCGACCGCGATAGTGCGCGCGATGCACAGCCGCTGCTGCTGGCCGCCCGACAGGCCGACGCCCGGCTCGCCGAGGCGGTCCTTGACCTCGTCCCAGAGGCCGGCGGCCCGCAGGGCGCGCTCGACGCGATCGCCGAGGTCGCGGCCGCGCACGCCGGTCAGCCGCAGGCCCGCGGCGACGTTCTCGCGGATCGACATCGTCGGGAACGGGTTGGGCTTCTGGAAGACCATGCCGATCGCCCGGCGGACGGCGACGACGTCGACGTCCTCGCCGTAGACATCGTGCCCGTCGAGGGTCACCGAGCCCTCGGCGCGCGCGCCGCGGATCTCCTCGTGCATGCGGTTGATGCAGCGCACCAGCGT
>JAWVFY010000253.1:0-6981 GCA_033855575.1 Solirubrobacteraceae bacterium | reverse complement strand
TCAGCGGGTTGAACCCCGACTCGATGCAGCCGGCCACGATGGCCACGACCCCGCTGAGGAGGATCGCGAAGGTCGCGTAGGTCGCGGCGGCCATGACCTTGCCGGCGAAGATCTGCTGGCGCTCGAGCGAGCGGGTCAGGACGGTCTTCAGCGTGCCGTTGTGGTCCTCGGACGCGAAGATGTCGCCCGCGACCAGCGCCGTGATCAGCGGGAAGAGCCACACGGCGCCGAAGAGCAGCATGACCAGCGGGATGGCCAGCCCGCTGTCGTGGATGTAGCGCCCGAAGGCGACGTCCTCGGGTCCGCCCCCCCGCAGGCCGGTGGCGACCACGAACAGGATCGGGATCAGCACAGCGGCGCCAAGGCCGAGGTAGGTGCGCTTCTGGAAGCGCAGCTTGCGCAGCTCCCAGACGTAGACGGTGCGAGACGAGGGCATCAGGCCGCCACCGGCCCCTCGGTCAGCGAGAAGAAGCGCTCCTCCAGCGAGGCCGATTCGGGGGCCAGGGTCAGGATCAGCGCACCCGCCTCCACCAGCGCGCGCGACAGCGCCCCGACCGCATCCTCCTCGCCGGTGAAGCGGATGCCGTCGGGCGTCAGGCGCACGTCGCGAATCCCCTGCTGCGTGGTGCAGACGGCCAGCGCACGCTCGTCGTCGGTGCTGCGCAGGCGGTAGGTGGTGCCCGCCTCCTGCTTGAGCTCGGAGATCGAGCCCTCGTAGACGATCGAGCCCCGGTGGACGATCGCCACCCGGTTGCACAGCTCCTCGACCTCGTTCATCAGGTGGCTGGAGAGCAGCACGGTGATCCCCTCATCCGCCAGGCGGCGGATCAGCCGGCGCATGTCGCGCATGCCGCCCGGATCCAGGCCGGTGGCGGGTTCGTCGAGCAGCAGCAGCCGTGGGGCGCGCAGGAGCGCCCCGGCGATGCCCAGCCGCTGGCGCATCCCGTGCGAGTAGCCGCCGACGCGATCGTCCGCTCGATCGGCCATCTCGACCGTGTCCAGCGCCGCCCCGATGCGCCCGGCGGCGCCGTTGCCGTCGAAGGCGGCGAGCATCTCGAGGTTGCGCATCCCGGTCAGGTACGGGTAGAACGCCGGCGCCTCGACGAACCCGGCGACGCCGTCGAGCGCGTGGACCGTCTCCTGCGGGTCGCGGCCGAACACGCTGATCGTGCCGGCGTCGGGGCGGATCAGCCCGAGCATCATCCGCAGCGAGGTCGTCTTCCCTGCGCCGTTGGGCCCGAGGTACCCATAGACGTCGCCGGCCTCGACCGTCAGGTCGACGTGATCGACCGCGACGAGGTCTCCGTAGCGCTTGACCAGCCCGCGGATCTCGACCGGCGGGCCGCCGGGCTCAGAGCCCACGCGCGGCCGCTTCGGCGACCGGCTGGCGCACCGAGCCCGCGACCACGTACTGGACTCCCCCGCGCGCGAAGCTCACGACCGTGCCCAGCGCGGTCGGCAGGACCTGGCCCTGGGCGCCGCCGATATCGATCGCCGGCAGGTTGAGGCCGGCCCGGTCGTGGCCATGGCGCGTCACGTTCGCGGTGCCGGTGGTCCCCGCGGTCGCGGCAGACTCGAGCACGGCGACGCCGCCCAGGCCGTGGCCGTAGGTCACGAGCGCCGCCGGGTGGTCGCCCATGTCGAGCAGGCGCACGCCGCTGCGGGCCATGCCTGCCAGCGACGCCGGCGCGGCGAGCGAGAACGGGAGCGCCTTGGACACGGCGGCGATGCCCGTGATCGGTGCCGCTCGCTTGGCGTCGCGGCCCTGCCCGGCGGGCGCCGTCGGCTGGCGCACGTCGGTGACCTTGACGCCGGGGGGCGGCGTGACGTCGAACGTCGAGGCCGGGACGCTGCCGAACGAGATCTTCGTGGCCGTCAGCTCCAGCACGGGCGTGTCGTCGCCGACCGCGTAGACCGCGGCGCGCAGCGGGACACCGTTGGCGGCGTCCCAGGCCAGCGCGACCCGGCCCAGCAGGCCGCCGTCGCGGCGGGGCGCCAGGCGCACCGTGTAGGCAGCCTGCCCGGCGACGTCCGACGGCACGGCGGGCGAGACCGAGAGGTCGCTCACCATCTGATCGAGCTCCTTCTGGATCTCGGCGAGCGTGGGGACCTTGTCGGGCTGCGTCACGGCCGGCGCCTTCTCGGCCGGCAGCGCAATCCGGTAGGCCGAGGGCAGCGCCGGGTCATAGACAGTCAGCGTGGTGCCGTCCGAGACGATCTGCGCATCGCCGTGGTCGGACTGGAGCTCGAGGCGGAAGCGGCGGCCGGTGGTCGCCCACAGGCGGCCGGTGGCGCCGCTGAGCAGCGGATCGGCGCCCTGGACGGCGCTCGAGTCGATCAGCTTGTCGGTGAAGTGGATGCGCGCACTGACGCCCTGGACGGGCGGCGCGGCCAGCGCGTCGTGGACGGCCGTGGCCAGGCCCTTGGGCGGCGGGACCGGGCCGCCCGAGGTGGCGGCGAGCGCAATCGCCGTGACCGAGCCGGCCCCGACCACGACGGCCAGGCAGGTGGCGATCAGACGGCGCGTCCGCATGGTGCGAAGCGATCGAAGCACCGGGGAAAGCATGGTCTCACGGTACGCCCTGAATCTGAAGCCATCGTGAAGACGTCGGTTAACCTCGCGCGATGACCGAGCGCTGGTTCACCGATGAGGAGCTGCGCGAGCTGTCGCGCCCGACGATGGACCGGGCGATCGAGGCGCTCGACGCCGGCGACGTCGCCGCCGCCCGGGCGCTGTGCGAGGGCATGAAGCACGAGTGGCTGATGCTCCACGACCTCTACGCCGCAGGCACCGCGGGCCTGCTGACGTTCATCAAGGACCGCCTCGGCGAGGACGCGATCGCGGAAGCCCACGAGGCCTCGATGGCGGGCCACTGGCAGGACACCGTCGAGAAGGTGGCGCAGATCGACCGGCGCCAGGTCGTCGAGCTGCTGGCGGGCACGTGGCGGGCGCACTCCACGTCGGGCGTGGGGCGCAATCCCGGCGCGTTCACGATCGTCGAGGACGACGAGAAGGTGACGTTCTCGATGAACCCCTGCGGATCGGGGCAGCGGCTGTGGCGCAACGGCTACTACGACCCCGCCCGCCCCCACGCGTTCGCGACGACCGACGAGGCGCACGACTGGAGCTACGGCCGCAAGGGCCTGCCGATCTATTGCACGCACTGCACGTTCATGAACGAGCTCCTGCCGATTCGCTGGCTCGGCTTCCCGATCTACCCGAGCCACCCGCCGGACGACTACGACCACGACCCGTGCGTCTGGCACTGGTACAAGGACCCGGCGGCGATCCCGGCCGAGCACTGGGCGCGCTACGACCTCGAGAAGCCGGCGTCGTGAGGGCGCTCGTCACCGGCGCCCGCGGCGGGATCGGGCGGGCGATCGTCGCCGAGCTGGAGGGCGCGGGCGCCCAGGTCGCCGCCTGCGACCTGCCGGGCACGGGCGCGGCGGTCGGCTTTGACCTGCGCGACCCGGACGCGGTCCGGGCCGGCGTCGAGGAGGCCGTCGGGCTGCTCGGCGGGCTGGACGCCGTCGTGGCCAACGCGGGCGTCGTCGACACGATCCACCGCGCCGACCGCTTCCCGCTGGAGGCCTGGGCCAAGGATCTCGAGGCCAACCTCACCGGCGCGTTCCTGCTGGCCCAGGCCGCGTTTGGGGCGCTGCGCGAGGGCGACGCGCCGGCGATCGTGTTCGTCTCCTCGGCCAGCGCGGAGCTCGGGCTCCCCGGCCAGGCGGCCTACACCGCGTCGAAGGCGGGCATCGTCGGCCTCGCGCGCACGCTGGCCAGCGAGTGGGGCGCGCTGGGCATCCGCGTCAACGTCGTCATGCCGGGGCTGATCGGGACGCCCAAGGTCCGCGCGTTGCCCGAGCGCGTACTGACCGCGATGACCGCCTCGATCCCTCTCGGCCGCATCGGCGAGCCGGCCGACGTGGCGCGGACCATCGCCTTCCTGCTCGGCCCGGGCGCCGCCTACGTCCACGGCCAGGTGCTGCGGATCGATGGGGGCCTCGGGCTCTCGACGGCGTCGCTGGCCACGGGCGGTGAGCAGAAGGGCCACTAGGAGTACGTTGGCGTCATGGCCCCCGCCCCCCGGCGCCTTGGCGCCCTGCTCGCCGCTGCCCTGGTCCTGACCGGCCTCGCCGCCGCCGTACCCGCCTCCGCCAAGACCCACTGGCTCTGCCGCCCCGGCATGACCACGGACCCGTGCACCCCGGGCCTCTCGACGACCTCCTACGCGCCCGACAACACCGAGCTCGGCGTCCAGCACCCGAAGGCCGTCGCCCATCCCAAGGTCGACTGCTTCTACGTCTACCCCACCGTGAGCGACCAGAAGACGACGCTGGCCAACTTCCACGTCGACCCGGTCGAACGCTCGATCGCCCTCTACCAGGCAGCGCGCTACTCGCAGCAGTGCCGCATCTTCGCGCCGACCTACCGGCAGGTGACGCTCACCGCCCTGCTCAAGAACGGGACCGAGACGCCCCAGCAGCTGGCTACCGGGACCAACGACGTCCGGCGCGCGTTCGCCGACTACCTCGCGCATGACAACCACGGCCGGGGCTTCGTCCTGATCGGCCACTCCCAGGGCTCGTTCGTCCTGCGCACGCTGATCGCCAAGGACATCGACAAGAAGCCCGCCGTCCGGCGCCGGATGCTCTCGGCGATCCTGCTGGGGGGCAACGTGCTGGTCAAGAAGGGCTCGGACGTCGGCGGGGACTTCCAGCACGTGAGGGCCTGTCACTCCACGAAGCAGCTCCATTGCGTCGTCGCCTTCTCGACCTTCGACACGCCGGTCCAGCCCAACAGCCTGTTCGGGATCACCACCGTCAAGGGGGACGAGGTGCTGTGCACCAACCCCGCCGCGCTGGGCGGCGGCTCGGCCAAGCTGGACTCGATCATCCCGTCCGCCCCGTTCGATCCGCAGAGCACGCTGGCCGCGGGCATCTCGATCTTGGGCCTGACCATCCCGACCCCGCCGACGACGTGGGTCCACTACGCCGGCGCCTTCACCGGCCAGTGCTCGTCGGACAACGGGGGCCACGTGCTCCAGGTCACCGCGGCGCCGGGCGGCCAGACGCCCAAGCCCTCGCCCGACGGCACCTGGGGCCTGCACCTCGTCGACGCCAACCTGGCCCTCGGCAACCTCGTCGACCTCGTGCGCAGCGAGGCGGCCGCGTTCAGCCGGTAGCGATCAAGGATCAGCCGCCCTCGGCCATCCGTAGTAGACGGCGACGGCCGCGCAGATCGCCAGCGTCGCGTAGGACGACACCGGGGCGATGGCGACCGCGACCGCGTACGGCGCCAGGCCGGCGGCGTTGCGCCGGATGAGCAGCCTCCGGGTGGGCGCGTCGATGCCCTCGTGCAGCAGGCCGGGCCGCGCGCGCAGCGCGTAGAGGTTCAGCCCGAAGAACACGCAGCCCAGCGCCAGGAACGACCCGGCGTAGACCGCGGCGGCGAGATGCTGACCCGATGACTCTCGCAGGTAGGAGGCCATCAGCGACGTGGTGAACGGCAGCGCCCCGACGGCCAGGAGCAGCAGCAGGTTCAGCACCAGCACCGTGTGATCCGCGCGCGCCAGCCGGCCGATCGACGCGTGGTGGTTGATCCAGATCACGCCGATGGTCAGGAACGACACGACGTAGGCCGCGTACACCGGCCACTGATCGGCCAGCGCGTGACCCAGCCCGCCACCGCCGGGGGGCGGGACCTTGATGTCGAGCACCAGCAGCGTGATGGCGATGGCGATCACGCCGTCGGAGAACGCCTCGAGGCGCGCCGTGCTCATCGCTCACATCATCGACGACCCCCCGGTCGTCGCGCTGCTCAGGCGCAGTCGCGGTACCGGCGCGTCTCGCGGACCGTCCGGCCGTGGCGCGTCACGCCGACAAGCCGGACCGTCACGGCCTTCCCGGCCTTCGCGCGCAGATCGATCACCGCACGCCATCGCCCGGCGCCGTGCCGGACGCGCACGCGCCGGCCGTCGACGTACACGCGTGCGGACCGCAGCGCGTTGCCGCGCAGGCGCCGCAGGCTGAGCGTGAAGACCGGCCGGCTCGCGCAGCGCACCGCGATCGCGGGCTTCGGTGCCTCCGGCCAGACGCCGTTGGTGACCCGCAGCGCATAGAAGCCGCTGGTGCCGTCCGTGAACCAGATCTCGTGGCGGGCGGTGTCGAACGCCGGCTGGGACATCGCGAAGTCGCTCGCGTTCCCGCCGTTCTCGACCCGGGCCTGGGTCGGCGCCACGAAGTAGCCGATCTCCCTGGGCGCCGTCAGGTCGCTGATGTCGAAGATCCGCAGGCCCGACGCGATGAACGAGCAGGCCACGATCTTCGGGTCCACGCGCGTGGGGATGTTGCAGTAATGCGCCGCGTAGCCCTGCGCCCCGCCGTGGATCGACCCGTCGGCGCCGGGGTCGCCCCCGAACTCGGCGTGCTCGGTGGGCTGGTCGATCTGCAGCCGGATGTTGGCGATGATCCGCGGCGCGGTCTCGTCGGAGATGTCGATGATCCGCGCCGCGCCGACGGCGTCCGGACTGCCCGAGCCGAGCGTCGACGCGTTGTACTCGTCGAACTCCAGCACGTAGGGCTTGCCGTTCTCGGTGAACGGGATCGCGTTCTGCGGGATCGACGCGCTGTCCCAGGTGATGCGGCTGATCTCCTTGGCCTGCGGGTTGGGCTTGCGCGCCTGGATCTGGCTCGTGTCGAGGATCAGCATGCTGCGGGCCGTCGGATCGGCGATGTAGGCGCGGTTGCCGTCGTCGCTGAGCGACATGCCGTGCGAGAGCAGGTTGCCCTGCCAGATCGCGTGGGGCGCCTTCGGGTCGGTCACGTCGATCGCCGTGATCGCCTGCACCGCCGTGCCGGTGGCATAGAAGGTCTTGCCGTCCATCGAGAAGCCGCTCTCGTGCCCGAAGCGCGCCACCAGGCTCGTCGCGTCGAGCACCGGATGGCGGCAGTCGGCGTGCACGTCGTAGATCGAGA
>JAWVFY010000252.1:0-4957 GCA_033855575.1 Solirubrobacteraceae bacterium | reverse complement strand
ACCGCCTGTTCCCGGGCATGCAGATCCTCACCCACGACGTCTTCCGCGTCACCCGCGACGCCGACCTCGAGGTCTCCGACGAGGCCGACGACCTCCTGCAGGCGGTCGAGGCCGAGCTGCGCCAGCGGCGTTTCGGCGAGGTCGTCAGGCTCGAGGTCGGCTCCTCGATGAGCGGCGAGCTGCGTGCCCAGCTGATCGAGTCGCTGCGGGTCTCCGATCGTGACGTCTACGACGTCGAGGGCCTCTGCGCACTCGAGGATCTGTGGCAGCTGCACGGGCTCGACGGCGCCGACGACCTGCGCGACCCGCCCTACAGCCGCCGCACACCGCCGGCGTTCGCCGACGACGAGGCCGACATCTTCGCCGCGATCCGCGAGGGCGATGTGCTCGTCCACCACCCCTACGACTCGTTCGGCGCGACGGTCGAGCGGTTCGTCAAGCGGGCCGTCTCCGATCCCGACGTGCTGGCGATCAAGACGACCGTGTACCGGACCAGCGACGACTCGGTGCTGGTGCCGGCGCTGATCAAGGCGGCCGAGGCCGGCAAGCAGGCGGTCTGCATCGTCGAGTTGACGGCGCGGTTCGACGAGCGGCGCAACATCGAGTGGGCTCGCGCACTCGAGCGCTCCGGCGCGCACGTCGTCCATGGCCTCCCCGGCCTCAAGACTCACGCGAAGATGCTGCTGGTCGTGCGCCGCGAGGGGCGCCGAGCGCGCCATTACGTCCATCTGGGCACCGGCAACTACCACGCCAAGACCGCGCGGCTCTATGAGGACTACGGGCTGTTCACCGCAGACCCGGTGATCACCGACGACGTCGCCGACCTGTTCAACCTGCTGACGGGCTACGGCAACGCCACCGGGTTCCACGACGTGCTGGTCGCCCCGACGCACCTGCGCCGCGCGCTGCTGGACGAGATCGAGGCCACCGTCCAGGCCGCGCAGCGCGGCGAGCACGCCCGGATCCTGCTCAAGTGCAACCAGCTCGTCGACCCGGCGTGCATCCAGGCGCTCTATGCGGCCTCGCAGGCCGGCGTGCCGATCGAGCTCAACATCCGCGGCATCTGCGCGCTGCGTCCCCGTATGCCGGGCATCAGCGACAACATCCGGGTGGTCTCGGTCGTCGGGCGCTTCCTGGAGCACTCGCGCGTCTACGTGTTCGAGCGCGGCGACGAGCGCCGCTGTTTCATGGGCTCGGCCGACCTGATGCAGCGCAACCTCGACCATCGGGTCGAGCTGCTGGTGCCGGTCAAGGACCGTCGCCTGGCCGACGAGCTCGTCGACGTCGTCGAGCGCTGCCTGGCCGACGACACCTTCGCCTGGGAGCTCGACGCCGAAGGCCACTGGGAACGGCGCCGCGGGGGTACACGAAGCGTGCATGCCGAGCTCATCGAGCTGGCCACGCACCCGGCGTCCGACGACAGCTGACGACGGCCGCGCACCGCGGTCTGTCCTGCCGGGCCGGGACGATGGCGCCGTGCGTCGCCTCGCGGTCGTCGACCTCGGGTCGAACTCCTTCCGGCTCGTCGTCTTTCGCTACGAGACGGGCGGCGCGTGGGCGGTGTGGGACGAGATCCGCGAACCGGTCCGGCTGAGCGCCGGGATGGGCGTCGACAACCGGCTGCAACCCGAGCCCGTCACCCGGGCGCTCGACACGGTCGCGACCTTCGCCGCCTTCTGCCGTGAGACGGGGATCGAGGACGTGCTGGCCGTGGGCACCAGCGCTCTGCGCCGGGCTGACAACGGGCCGGAGGTCGTCGCGCAGATCGAGGCCGCGGGTCTGCCGCTGCGGATCCTCGACGAGCGTGAGGAGGCCTACTACGGCGCGCTGGCGATCCTCAACTCCACGAGCGTATCCGACGGGTTCGGGCTCGACATGGGGGGCGGCAGCGTGCAGCTCATGCAGCTGACGGCGCGGGAGCTGGGGGCATCCGTGTCGTTCCCGCTCGGCGCGGTGCGCGCGACCGAGGACTTCCTGGCCGGCGACCAGAAGAGCGGGCTCAAGGCGTTGCGCCGGGAGGTGCGCCGGGTGGTCGCCGACGTGCCGTGGTTCACCGCGCGGGACGGCCCGGTCGCCGGGATCGGCGGCAGTGTCCGCAACCTGGCCGCGGCGGCGCAACGGCTGCACGAGCTGCCCAACGGTGGCGTTCAGGGGTTCGTCCTGACCGCGGAGATGCTCAGCGCCGTCGTCGAGGAGCTCGCAGCGCGCGACACCGAGGAGCGCCGCGAGCTGCCCGGCATCAACCCCGACCGAGGCGACGTGATCCTCGCCGCCGCGGTCGTGCTGGAGTCGCTGCTGGCCGAGGGCGGCTTCGACGGCCTGGAGATCACGGAGGCAGGCCTGCGCGAGGGGCTGTTCTACGAGCGCTACCTGGCCGACCGCCGGCCGCCGGTCCGGGAGGACGTCGGCCGCGCGTCGGTGGCCAACCTGGTCGCGCGCCACCAGGTCGACCCCGCCCATCCCGAACATGTGCGCGATCACGCGCTCGCCCTGTACGACGGGCTGGCCGAGCAGGGCGCCATCGAGGCCTCGGCCGGGGACCGCCGCCTGCTCGAGGCCGCGGCGCTGCTGCACGACATCGGCCGCTCGGTGGGGTTCGACAACCGCCACAAGCACGCCCGCTACCTGATCCTCGACGAGGGCCTGCCCGGCTTCGACCGCGCGGCCACGACCACCATCGCGCAGATCGTCCGCTACCTGCCCAAGGGGACCCCGGAGGCCGACACGCGGGTCGAGCTGCTGGCCGGAGTGCTACGGGTGGCCGAACAGCTGGAGCGCACGCGCTCCCACGACGTCGACGGCCTGGCGGTGCGGGTCGGCGACGAACAGGTCCACGTGGTCGTGCAGGCCCGTCCCGGCGCGACCGTCGGCGTCTGGGCTGCCGCGCACAGCACGGACCTCCTCAGCGGCGCGCTGCGCCGCGAGGTCCACGTGCTCAGCGGCCCGGCCTGACCTGGCGGTTCCGCGAGCTCTCGGCTGCTGACGCACAACCGGAAGGTTGTGTATGCTCGGCCCATGGCCCTGGTGGAGCAGCCCGTCCTGTCGCCTCGCGAGCGCCAGCCCGGCGGGTGCTGCACGCCCGTGGTGGAGCCGCAGCTCACCTCGTCGAGCGCCGCTGGTCTCGCGATCCTCGTCAAGGCGCTCGCGGATCCCACCCGTCTTCGGATCGTCGATGCCCTGCGCACGGCGGCGCCCGAGGCGATCTGCCAGTGCGAGCTGACGCCGCTGTTCGACATGAGCCAGCAGGCGCTCTCCAAGCACCTGAAGATCCTGACCACGGCCGGGATCGTCGGCTCAGAACGCCGCGGCCTGTGGACCTACTACTTCGTCAACGCCGACCGCCTCGAGGAGATCGCCGCATGGCTGACCTGACCGACACGCCCGACATCCGCGAGATCGTCCGCGCGAAGTACGCCGCCGCCGCTCGCGCCTCCGCGGCTCGGGCGCCGGCGCCCTCATCGTGCTGTGGCAGCGGGATCGAGCTGACCGATGGGCGGGGCAACACCGTCTTCGGCGGCGCCCTCTACGACTCGACCGAAGCGGGTGGTGCACCCGAGAACGCCGTCAACGCGTCACTCGGCTGTGGGGTGCCCACCGCCGTCGCCGATCTGCACCCAGGCGAGACCGTCCTCGACCTCGGCTCCGGGGCGGGAACCGACGTGCTGATCAGCGCCCGCCGCGTCGGCCCGACCGGTACGGCGATCGGCCTGGACATGACCGATGAGATGCTGGAGCTCGCTCGGGCGAACGCGGCACAGGCCGGGGCCGAGAACGTCGAGTTCCTCAAGGGCCACATCGAGGACATCCCCGTCGCCGACGACACCGTCGACGTGGTCATCTCCAACTGCGTCATCAACCTCTCGGGCGACAAGGACCGTGTCCTGGCCGAAGCCGCGCGCGTCCTCAAACCCGGGGGCCGATTCGCGGTCTCCGACGTCATCGCCGACGACGCCATGGACGACGCGACACGCGCCGACATGGCCGCGTGGACCGGCTGTATCGCGGGAGCCCTGACCCGCGCCGAGTTCGAACGGTCGTTGAACGCGGCGGGCCTGACCGACATCGAGATCACCGAGACCCATCGTGTTCACGAGCACGCCGCGTCGGCGATCATCCGCGCCCGCAAGCCCGGCGGCGACGCCGCGACGACCGGAGAGACCACGCCGGCCACCCGCGGCTGCTCCGGAGACGCGTGACGCGGATCGGCATCAACGGCTTCGGGCGGATGGGTCGCCTGGCGCTGCGCGCTGCGTGGGAATGGCCGGAGCTCGAGTTCGCGCACATCAACGAGATCGCGGGCGACGCGGACACCGCGGCGCACCTGCTGACGTTCGACTCGATCCACGGCCGCTGGGACCGCGACATCACCGGCGGCGGCGACACGCTGTCCATCGATGGCACCGCGGTCAGCTACGGCAGTGTCGCCTCCCCGGCGGAGGCCCCGTGGGATGAGCACGACATCGATGTCGTCATCGAGGCGACCGGGAAGTTCAAGACCATCCCCGCGCTCGCGCCGTACTTCGAGCGCGGCGTCCAGAAGATCGTCGTCGCCGCGCCGGTCAAGGACGACCGGGCGCTCAACATCGTCATGGGCGTCAACGACGAGCGCTACGAGCCTGACGCGTTCGATGTGGTCACCGCGGCCTCGTGCACGACCAACTGCCTGGGCCCCGTGGTCAAGGTCATCCACGAGGGCATCGGGATCTCTCACGGCTCGATCACGACCCTGCACGACGTGACCAACACCCAGACCATCGTCGACGCGCCGCACAAGGACCTGCGCCGCGCGCGCGCCGCGAGCGTCTCGCTGATCCCGACCTCGACGGGTTCGGCGACCGCGATCGGCCTGATCTTCCCCGAGCTCGACGGCAGGCTCGACGGGATCGCGGTGCGTGTCCCGCTCCTCAACGCCTCGCTCACCGACTGCGTCTTCGAAGTTCAGCGGCCGACGACCGTC
>JAWVFY010000251.1:0-2955 GCA_033855575.1 Solirubrobacteraceae bacterium | reverse complement strand
CGTGACCACCGGGAACCTCACGGCGTCCACGTCGCTGACGGCAACCACCTCGAGCGGCCCGATCACCGTGCAGACCACCAGTGCGCTCTCCGCCGGGACGTCGGCGACGCTGACGGCCGCCACCGACCTCTCGATCCTGGGCTCGACGCTCGGCAGCGGCGGGGCGATGAGCCTGACCGCGGGCGGCGGCGCACTGACCGTCAGCGGCGGGTCGCACCTGACCGGGGGCACCAGCCTGACCGGAAGCGCCACGGGCGACGTGACCGTCTCCGGCACCAGCGTCCTGGAGGCCCTCGGCACCGACGCCACGCTCAGCGCCGGGGCCTCGCTGGCCATGCTCGCGTCGAGCCTCTCGGCGGCCGGCGGCATCGTGCTGCAGGGGAACGGCGGAACGCTGACCCTCACGAGCTCGACGCTCACGGCCGGCACCACGGCAGCCCTGAGCGCCCTCGGCGACGTCACCATCACCGCGACGTCGCTGACCACCTCGACCGGTTCCATCACGGTCACCGCAGGATCTGACGCGCTGATCAACAGCGCCTCCGGCCTGAGCGCCGCCACCGACCTCACCGTCACGGCGACCGACGGCAACATCGGCCTGGAGCAGGCGGCCAGTGCGCTCGCGCTGGGCGGGGACCTGCTGCTCGACGCCGGCACCGACGTGCACCAGGCCGCCGACACCCTGCTGGGCGCGACCGGCCGGATGCGCATCCACGGCGACCAGATCGGCCCCGCCGACCCGGCCGGCAGCACCATCCTCATCGAGGGCACGCTCGTCGCGCCGGACATCGAGATCGCCGGCGGCAGCCAGGCCGACACGATCACCCTCCGCCCGGTGGCCATCGTCGGCTACACCCGGGTCCTCGGGGGCGATGGCGCCGACAGCATCGTGCTCGACCAGCTCCCGACGATCGACCTGGCCCACAAGCTCGACCTCTCCAAGACCGGGGCCGCCCAGCTCGTCAACGGCCACGACCTGTCGCGTCTCCTGCTCGGCGTCGCCGTGCCGCTGCGCGACATCGTCGAGCTCGACGGCCAGGGCGGCGCGGACAGCTACACGATCAACCTCACGGGCGCGTCGGACTACCTGGTCAGCGTCCACGACTCGGGCGCCCCCGGCGACGGCTCGGACCTGCTGACGATCAACGGCACGACCGGCAACGACACCTTCCTGCTGCGCAGCGGGTTCGTCGCCCTGATCCCGCAGGACGGCACCTCGGCGACCTACGAGCGCATCAACTACGACGAGACGATCAACGCCCTGGCCGTCAACGGCGGCGCGGGCGACGACCAGTTCTTCGTCGACGACAACAGCGCCATCACCACGCTCGACGGCGGCGCCGGCAAGGACAGCTTCCAGTTCGGCCAGCTGTTCGGCAGCGACCGCAACATCCCCAGCGTCGCGCCCGGCGACGAGATCGCCACCGTGCTGACCACCGCGGGCTACCTCAGCCGCGGCGTCAGCTACGCCACGACCGCCTTCGGCGGCTCCGAGGACGACACGTTCACCGTCTACAGCAACAAGGCCCCGCTCAAGCTCTTCGGCGAGGACGGCAACGACCTCTTCCTCGTCCGCGCCTTCCTGATCGCAGGCAGCGGCACGCTGGCGTCGGGCACGACGCTGCTCAGCGGTGGCCTCGGCGACGACCACTTCGAGTACAACATCAACGCGCCGGTGAGCATCGACGGCGGCGGCGGCCTGGACACCGTCATCGCGATCGGCACCGAGGCGAACGACACGTTCGTCATCACCAGCGACGGCGTGACCGGCGGCGGCCTCTCGATCAGCTTCGTCCACATCGAGCGCCTCGAGGTCGACGGCCTCAGCGGCGACGACACCTTCTACGTCCTGAGCACCCCGCCCGGCGTCGTGACGACGCTCGTCGGCGACAACGGCAACGACACCTTCAACATCGGCGGCGACGTCACGCTCCCGATCGTCGCCCGTGCCGCCACGGGCCAGAACGGCTTCATCAACCACAGCGTCTCAAGCGCCGACCCGGCCTTCAACGGGATCTTCGCCCCGGGCGTCACGGTCAACTCCACGGGCGGCGGCTCGAGCGCCGCCGCCAACGCCGGGGTGGTCATCACGCAGACCGGCGGCAGCACGATCGTCTACGAGAACCCCGTGGCCGGCTCGCAGGTCGACACCTACACGGTCGGCCTGAGCATGGCGGCCCCGAGCACGCCGACGATCGTCTACGTCACCGTGGCCCCGACGTTCGACCCGTCGGCGCTGCTGGCGCTCGGCGGCGGGTCGGTCGAGGTCTCGATCGACGGTGTGCACTACTTCCGCTCGCTGGTCATCGCGTTCGACTCGACCAAGACCGGCAGCGACCCGATGGCCTGGGACCGCAGCCAGACCGTCTACGTCCGCGCACTCGTCGACGGCGTGGCCGAGGGCGAGCTGACCACGATCATCAGCCACTCGACCTACTCGACGAACGCCGCCTTCAACGCGCTGCCGGCCGCCAACGTCGAGGTGCGGGTCATCGACACCGACCAGGCCGGCCTCGTCGTCACCCAGCCCGCCGGCGGGACCACGGTCGTCGAGGGCGGCGCCCCCGGCGTCGTCGGCGTCGCGCTGACCCAGGCCCTGGCCGCGGGCCACACGGTCACCGTGTCGCTGGCCGGGATCGCCGGGCAGCTCACGGTCTCCTCGGCGGACAGCCGCTTCGACGCGCTGACGCAGACGCTGACCTTCGGGTCCGGCGACTGGTATCAGCCGGTCCTGCTGACGCTGACCGCGATCGACAACGCGCTGGTCGACGGGGAGCGGGCGATCCCGATCTCGCTGAGCGCCTCCGGGGACCCGGCGTACACCGGCCTGACCGACCTGCCGGCGATCCCCGTGACCATCCGCGACAACGACATCGGCGGCGTCCTGATCGTCCCCAGCGACGGCTCGACGTCGGTTTCGCCCGGACACCCCGACACCTACACGATCCAGCACAC
>JAWVFY010000250.1:0-8801 GCA_033855575.1 Solirubrobacteraceae bacterium | reverse complement strand
GGGCGGCCGGCGCGCTGCCGCAGTAGGTTCCGCCCGGTGCGGACCGCCGTGCTGACCATCTCCACGTCGGTGTCCCGGCGGGAGGCCGAGGACGAGTCCGGGCCCCTGCTCGCCCGGCTCGCCGACGCCGTGGGCGCCGACGTGACCGCGATGGAGGTCGTGCCCGACGACGCCGCGCTGATCGAGGACCGGCTGCACCACTACGTCGATCAGGACGTGCGGCTGATCCTCACGACGGGCGGCACCGGCCTGACGCCCGACGACGTCACCCCCCAGGCGACGCGGCGCGTCATCGAGCTCGACGCCCCCGGCATCGCCGAGGCGCTGCGCGCCGAGTCCCTGCGCCACACCCCGATGGGCATGCTGTCGCGCGGGGTCGCCGGCGTCGCCGGCCGCACCCTCATCGTCAACTTCCCCGGCAGCCCGCGCGCGATCGAGCAGCTCTTCGGCGTGCTCGCCCCGGTCCTGGACCATGCCGTCGCCACGCTCGACGGACACTCCCGCCATTGAGCTGGCGGGGCTCGAGCGGCGCTACGGCGAGCGCATCGCGCTCTCCGGCGTCTCGCTGACCCTCCAGCCCGGCCAGACGCTCGCCGTCCTCGGCGCCAACGGCGCGGGCAAGTCGACGCTGCTGCGGGTGCTGGCGACGCTGCTGCGCCCGCACGGCGGCGAGGTCCGCGTGCTCGGCGAGGCGCTGCCGGCGATGGCCTGGAAGGTCCGGGCGCGGATCGGCTACCTCGGCCACGAGCCGCTGCTCTACCGCGACCTGTCGGCGCGCGAGAACCTCCTGCTCCACGCGCGCCTGCATCGTGTCGCCCCCGAGCGCGTCGAGGATCTGCTCGGCGCCGTCGGCCTGAGCAAGCGCGCCGGCGACCCGCTGTACACCTACTCGCGCGGCATGGTCCAGCGCTGCGCGGTCGCCCGTGCCGTCCTGCACGACCCGGCGGTCGTGCTGCTCGACGAGCCGCGCGCCAACCTCGACCCCGCCGCCGCGGCGATCGTCGAGCCGCTGCTGGCCGGCCGCACCCGCGTGCTGACCAGCCACGACCCGCGCGACGCCGACACCGCCGACGTGGTCCTGGGCCTGCGCGACGGCCGGCCGCACGAGCTCGAGGGTTTGTACGCATGAGGCCGACCAGCGCCCTCTTGCGCAAGGAGCTCGCGCTCGAATGGCGCACGCGGGAGTCGATCCCCGCGATGGCGCTGTTCAGCGTCACCACGTTCGTGGTCTTCCATTTCGGGTTGCACCGCGACAGCGTCGACGGCGACCTCGCGGCCGGCGTCCTGTGGGTCACGCTGCTGTTCGCCGCGATGCTCGGCGCCAACCGGCTGTTCGTCGCCGACACCGAGGACGGGGCGCTGGAGGGCATCCTGCTGGCGCCGATCGACCGGACGGCGCTCTACGCCGCCAAGGCGATCGCCTTCGCAGGCTTCCTCGCGCTGGTCGAGCTGGTCGCCGTGCCCGCCTACTACCTGCTGCTCCTCGGCCCCTCGGCGGGCGGAGCGGTTCCCGGGCTGCTGGCCGTGCTCGTGCTGGCCGACATCGGCATCGCCCTGACCGGCACGCTGGTCTCGGGCCTCGCCACGCAGACGCGCTCGCGCGACCTGCTGGTCTCGCTGCTCGGGCTCCCGCTGCTGCTCCCGGTGGTCATCGCGGCGGCCCGGGCGACCGCGCCCCTGTTCTCCGCCGCCGGCGCCGGCGCCCTGCCGCTCAAGTGGATGGCCGTACTCGGGCTGTACGATCTGGTCATCGGGTTGATCGCCTTCGCGGTCTTCGACTTCCTGTTGGAGGACTAGGCACCCACCGTGTACGGCAAGGGCCTTCGCACCCTTTCCATCGCCACCGCCATCACGCTCACCGGGGCCCTCGCCCTGGCGTTCTTCTATGCCCCGGAGGACGCCGACCAGGGCTTCATGCAGAAGATCTTCTACATCCACGTGCCGATGGCCATCGTGGCGCTCTGCGGGTTCATCGCGGGCGGGATCTTCGCCATCCAGCACCTGCGCACCGGCGACCGCCGGCACGACCTGCGCTCCTACGTGGCGATCCATCTGTCGCTGATCCTGGCGGTCGGCACGCTGATCACCGGCTCGATCTGGGCCCGCGCCTCGTGGGGGCATTGGTGGGTGTGGGACGAGCCGACGCTCGTGAGCTTCCTGATCATCTTCCTGCTCTACGCGTGCTACCAGCCGTTGCGCTTCGCCATCGAGGATCCCGAGCGCCAGGCCCGCTACGCCTCGGTGTTCGCCATCGTCGCCGGCGCGTTCGTACCGCTGAACTTCCTGGCCGTGCGCCTGGCGCAGGCCTACACCCACCCGCGGGTGCTCGGCTCGACCGGCAACCTGCCCTCGCGCATGCAGCTGACCTTCTACCTGGCGCTGCTGGCGATGGCGCTGCTCTACATCACGCTGTGGCGCTACGAGATGGCGGCCAAGAACGTGCGCGGGCAGATCCGCAAGCTGCGCCGCCGCCTGGGCATGGACGTCGTGGCCAGCCGATCGGCGGCACCCCAGTGATCCTCGCCTCCAACACCCTGCCCGACAACTCGGGCTACGTCGCCGCGGCCTACCTGGTCTTCCTGGCGCTGATCCTCGTCTACGTGGCGATCATGGCGATCCGCCTGGCCCGCACCGAGCGCGAGCTCGTCGAGCTCAACGCCGACGCCGAGGCGGGCGAGGTGTCATGAGCGAGCTCCTGCTCCTGGGCGTGTCGCACAAGACCGCGCCGGTCGAGCTGCGCGAGCGCCTGGCGCTCACGCAGGTCGAGGCCGAGCGGTTCCTGCGCGAGGTCGTGACGCTGCCCGAGGTCCGCGAGGCGGCCACGATCTCCACCTGCAACCGCACCGAGCTCTACCTCGTCGTCGGCGACCCGGTGGCGGCCGAGAGCGCCGTGCTGGGGCGCCTGGCCAACCGCGCCGGGATCCGCCCGACCGAGCTGGCCGAGGTGATCTACTCGCCGCGCAACTGCGACGCCGCCCGCCAGCTGTTCCGGGTGACCTCGGGGCTGGAGTCGATGATCGTCGGTGAGAGCGAGGTCCAGGGCCAGGTCCGCCGGGCCTACGAGCTGGCGCTGGAGGCGGGGGTCACGGGCCCGCTGTCGAACCGGCTGTTCACCGCCGCC
Organism: Solirubrobacteraceae bacterium; assembly: GCA_033855575.1. Classification (GTDB taxonomy): domain Bacteria; phylum Actinomycetota; class Thermoleophilia; order Solirubrobacterales; family Solirubrobacteraceae; genus BP-464. The sequence continues at coordinate 5,680 of JAWVFY010000250.1, read as the reverse complement.
CTGACCACCGGCAAGCGCGTGCGCTCCGAGACGGCGATCGCCCGCGGCCGGGCGAGCACCTCCACCGTCGCGGTGGACCTCGCCGAGGACGTCGTGGGCGACCTCGAGCACCGCCACGTCGTCATCATCGGCGCCGGCGAGACGAGCGAGCTGACCGCGCAGGCGCTGGCCGCCAAGGGCGTCCGCACCGTGTTCGTGGCCAATCGTCACGCCGCTCGTGCGCGCTCGGTGGCCGACCGCTTCGGCGGCGCGGTCGTCTCCTTCGACCAGCTGCCCGCCCATCTCGAGGCTGCCGACATCGTCGTCTCCTCGACGTCGTCGCCGCATCCGATCGTGGGCTCGGAGGACCTGGCCGTGGTCATGCGTGCTCGCGAAGGCCGGCCGCTCGTGCTGATCGACCTCGCGGTGCCGCGCGACATCGACGCCGCGTGCGGGGACCTGCCGGGCGTGACCCTCTACGACATCGACGACCTCCAGGGCGTCGTGGCCCGCACGCTCGAGGTGCGCGCGGCCGAGACGGCGAGCGCCGAGCAGATCGTCGAGGAGGAGATCCAGCGCTTCGCCGGCTACCTCGGCGGCATGGAGGTCCTGCCCACGGTCGCCGCGCTGCGGTCACAGGCCGACGCGATCGTCGATCGGGTCCTGGCCGAGAACGCCGGCAAGTGGGAGAGCGCTTCGCCGCGCGACCTCAACCGCGTCGAGGCGATCGCGCGGGCCAGCGTGAACCGCCTGCTTCACGAGCCGACGATCCGCCTGCGGGCGATGGGTGCGGGCTCCAGCCACGGCCGTCTGGCCCTGCTGCGCGAGCTGTTCGGCCTGGAGCGCGGCGACGACTCGGACGAGGACTCCGAGAACGTCCGCTCGCTCGGCGCGTGAGGGTCGGCACCCGCGGCAGCGCGCTGGCGCTGGCGCAGGCAACGCCCGTCGCTCAGGCCCTCGGCGGCGAGTTGGTGGTGATCACCACGGCCGGCGATCGCGATCGCGGCGCAGGCGACAAGGGCCGCTGGGTGAGCGAGCTCGAGCGCGCGCTGCTGGCAGGGGAGATCGACCTCGCGATCCACTCCGCCAAGGACGTCCCAGCCGAGCTCGCCGCCGGCACCGCGCTGCTGCCCTGTCCGCCCCGGGCGGACCCGCGCGATGCGCTGTGCGGGGCGCCTTCGCTGGCGGCGCTGCCCGAGGGCGCGCGCGTCGGCACGGCCTCGCTGCGCCGCGAGGCCCAGCTGCGCGCGCTGCGGCCCGACCTGGAGATCGCCGAGCTGCGCGGCAACGTCGACACGCGCCTGGGCCGGCTGGCCGCCGGGGACTTCGACGCGATCGTGCTCGCGGCGGCGGGGCTGGAGCGCCTCGGGCGCGGATCGGAGGGCACGCCGCTGGACGAGCTCGTACCGGCCGCCGGCCAGGGGGTCCTGGCCCTGCAGGCGCGCGCGGGCGAGCTTGGAGATGTCGCCGGCGACGAGGAGGCGACGGTCGCGCTGCGCTGTGAGCGGGCGCTGGTGCGGGCACTGGGCGCTGACTGCGACACACCGGTCGGGGCGCTGGCGGCCGTGGTCGACGGCGGCGGCCTGCGGCTGCGGGCGTTCGTGGGCCGCGCCGACGGCTCGGCCTGGCTGCGCGACGAGCTCGAGGCCGCCGATCCCGACACGCTGGGCGCCCAGATGGGCGAGCGGCTGCTGGCCTCCGGCGCCCGGGAGATCCTCGCGCGGTGACCGCGCCGGGCCGGGTCTACCTCGTCGGGGCCGGGCCCGGCGACCCGGGCCTGCTCACCGTCCGCGCCCGCGAGCTGCTCGAGTGCGCCGATGTCGTGCTCTGCGACCACCTCGTCGGCCCGGAGGTCCGCGCGCTGGCGGCGGGCGAGGTGATCGACGTCGGCAAGGTCGGCGGCGGCCCGCAGGTCCCCCAGGAGGACACCGAGCAGCTGCTGGTCGAGCACGCGCGGGCCGGCCGCAGCGTGGTGCGCCTGAAGGGCGGCGACCCGTTCGTCTTCGGCCGTGGCGGTGAGGAGGCCCAGACCTGCCTGGCGCATGGGATCCCCTTCGAGGTCGTGCCCGGCGTGACCGCGGGCGTCGCCGCGCCGGCCTCCGCGGGCATCCCGGTGACCCAGCGCGGGATGGCGCTGGGCGTGGCCTTCGTCACCGGCCGCGACTCCGACGGCAACCCGCCCGACCTAGCCGCTCTGGCCCGGTTCCCGGGGACGCTGGTCTTCTACATGGGCATCCGCGGGCTGGCCGGGATCGCCGAGGGGCTGATCGCCGGCGGCCGGCCGGCCGACGAGCCCTGCGCCATCGTCGAGCGGGGAACGCTGCCGGGCCAGCGCGTGGTGCGCGGCTCGTTGGCGGAGATCGCCGAGCGGGCGGAGAGCGAGGGCATCCAGGCCCCGGCGGTGACCGTGGTCGGTGCCGTGGCCGACCTCGAGCTGCTCACCCGCGGCCCACTGGCCGGCCGCACGATCGCGGTGACGCGCGCGCGGCCGCAGGCCTCGGCGCTGGCCTCGCGGCTGCGCGCCCTCGGCGCCGCCGTCGTGGAGGCGCCGGCGATCCGCGTCGAGCCGCTCAACGCCTCGCTGCCCGACCTCGCGGCCCACGACCTGCTGGTCCTCACCTCGCCCAACGGCGTGCGCAGGCTGTTCGAGCTGGTGCGTGACGCCCGTGACCTTGCGGGCGTGCGCGTGGCGGCGATCGGCCCCGGGACCGCGGCGGCGCTGCGCGACGGGGGCATCGAGCCCGACGTGGTGCCGGAGCGGGCGGTGGCCGAGGGGCTGGTGGAGGCGCTGACCGGCGTGGAGGTGCGCCGCGCCCTGCTCGTCCGCGGCGAGGAGGGCCGCGAGGTGCTGCCCGAGGCGCTCCGAGCCCGCGGCGCGCAGGTCGACATCGTGCCGGTCTATCGCACGGTCCCGGAGCCGCTCTCCGAAGAGGTCCGCGCCGCCGCGCTGAGCGCCGACGACCTCGTCTTCGCCTCCGCCTCGGCCGCCCGCGCGTTTCACGCCGCGGCGGGCACGCTCGAAGGCCCCCGCATCGTCTCGATCGGCCCGGCGACCAGCGAAGCGATCCGCGCGCTGGGCTTCGAACCCGCCGTCGAGGCGGCCGAGCACACCCCCGACGGCCTCGTCACCGCCCTCCTCACCGCCCCCTCCGACCGTCGAGTGGACACTTAGGGCCGCATAGCGGCCCCAACTGTCCACTCGATGCAGAGGGAGGGGGTTAGAGGGCGATCCCCTCGGACTCGAGCCACTCGCGGACGACGCGCGGCGGGTCGCCGTCGAGCTCGGCGCGGGCGGCGAGGCGCAGGATGTCCTCGCGGACGTCGGTGATCTCGTCGCGGCGGAAGGCCAGGTAGGTGACCACCGCACCGCACATCTGCACGGCGGGGTCGGTGCCGTCGGGGTCCAGGGCGCCCACGGCCTCGGCGACCTCCTCCTCGATGGTCTCCAGGAGCCCCGCGATCGGCTCGTCGCGATCCTCGAAGCGCACCAGGAAGTCCTCCGTGCCCTGGTCGCCTTCGGGATCGACGACGTCGACGGCGCGGCGCACCACCTCGCTGAGGGTCGGGGTCTGCTGGGTATCGCCCGGGCGCATGACCTGTCGCTACCCGCCCGCCGTAGGGTTTGCACTCGGATGGCCACCGTCACGTTCCTCAGCGACTACGGCCTGGCCGACGACTTCGTCGGCGTCTGCCACGCGGTGATCGCGCGGATCGCGCCCGACGTGCGCGTGATCGACCTCACCCACGGCGTGCCGCGCCACGACGTGCGCACCGGGGCGCTGACGCTGGCCCGCGCGCTCCCCTACGCCCCTGCGGGCGTGCACCTCGCGGTCGTCGACCCCGAGGTCGGCGCGGAGCGGCGCGCCGTGGCGATCCGCTGCGCCCGCGAGGACCGCATCCTCGTCGGGCCCGACAACGGCCTCCTGATGCCCGCCGCGCACGCCTTCGGCGGGCCGATCGAGGCCGTCGACATCGCGCGCTCGCCGCACCGCCTGGAGCCGGTGGCCGCCACCTTTCACGGCCGCGACGTCTTCGCGCCGGTCGCCGCGCAGCTGGCCGCGGGTGCGCCGCTGGCCGGCGCCGGCGATCCGCTCGGCGTCGACGAGCTCACACCGCTCGTGCTCCCCGAGCCGACGCTGCGCGACGGCCGGATCGAGGCCCACGCGGTCACCCTCGACGGCTTCGGCAACGTCCAGCTCGACGTCTCGCACGAGCAGCTATCGGGCAGCGGCCTGCGGTTGGGCCGTCCCGTGCTGGCCAACGGCGAGCCCGCCCAGTACGCGCGGACGTTCGCCGACGTCGCCGCGGGCGAGCTGCTGCTCTACGAGGACGCCTACCGGACGCTGGCGCTGGCGGTCAACCGCGGGTCGGCGGCCGCGCGGCTGGGGCTGGCGCCCGACGCGACCGTGGTGCTCGAGCCGGCGTGACCGCGCTCGGGCTGCCGCGGCTGCACCTCCGCACGACGGACTCCACCAACGACCGGGCCAAGGCGCTGGCCACCGACGCCCCCCACGGGCTCCTGGTCACCGCCGCCGAGCAGACGGCCGGCCACGGCCGCCAGGGCCGCACGTGGACCGCGCCGGCCGGCGAGGCGCTGCTGATGTCGCTCGTCCTGCATCGCTGGCCTGAGCTGCTGCCCCTGGCCGCGGCCGTGGCGGTGGCCGAGGCGGCCGGCGACGCCGCGCAGATCAAGTGGCCCAACGACGTGCTGATCGCCGACCGCAAGGTCGCGGGAATCCTCGTCGAGGCCCGCACGCAGGAGGGCTGGGTCGTGCTGGGAATCGGCGTCAACGTTGCCGTGCGCGCGTTCCCCGGCGAGCTGGCCGACAGCGCCGCGTCGCTGGGCCGGACCGCGGGCGATGTCGAGCCGTTCCTGGCCGTTCTGCTCGAGCGACTCGAGCGGTGGCTCGCCGCACCCGCCGACGAGGTGCTCGGTGCCTGGCGCGCTCGCGACGCGCTGCGCGGCCGGGCGATCACGTGGAACGGCGGGGCAGGCGTCGCCGACGGCATCGACGGCGCCGGTCGCCTCGTGGTCCGCCTCGCCCACGGGCAGACCACGGCGCTCGACGCCGGAGAGGTCCACCTCGAGCGAGCCTGATCAGGCCGCGCGCGAGGAGCGGCGCGGTTTGGCCGCTGCCGTCTTCTTGGCCGCCGGGGCGCGGCGGGCCGTGGGCGGGGGCACGTCCTCCTCGAGCACGTCCGCCGGGTCGGGCGGCGTCTGCTCCTCGGAATCCGGGATGTCGTCGGGCTCGCCATCGTCGTCGAGGTCCAGTCCCTCGGACTCCTCCACGAACTCCTCGACCTCGTCCTCGTCGATGTCGTCCTCGTCAGGATCGAGCTCGTCGTCGTCGCCCTCGGACTCGTTGGCGGCCGCGCCGAGGAGCGCCGCCGCCTCGCGGATCGCGGCGGCCACGGCCGCCTCGTCGAGCTCCTCGTCGACGGCGGTCACGCCGCCGACCTCGGTGACCTGCGGCGCCTCGCCCTCCGCCGCGCCGCCGCTCTTCTTGCGCCGGCGCGTGCGCCCGCGGCGCCCCTTGGGGAAGTTGCGCAGCAGCTCGCGGGCCAGGGCGTTGGGCTTGCGCGACATGCGCGTGCGAGCGCCGCGCAGCGCCTCCTCGGCCTCGGGCGTGTGGGCCAGCGCCGCCGCGAGGATCGCGGCACTGAGGCGACGGTCCTGCTTGCGGGTGGCCTGGATCAGCCG
>JAWVFY010000249.1:0-4936 GCA_033855575.1 Solirubrobacteraceae bacterium | reverse complement strand
CTGGCCGCCCTCGCCGGGCTTGGCGCCCTGGGCCATCTTGATCTGCAGCTGGTCGGCGTTGACCAGGTAGTGGCCGGTCACGCCGAAGCGCCCCGACGCGACCTGCTTGATGGCCGAGCGCCGCAGGTCCCCGTTGTCGTCGGCGACAAAGCGCCTCGGGTCCTCCCCGCCCTCGCCGGTGTTCGAGCGGCCGCCCAGGCGGTTCATGGCGATGGCCAGCGTCTCGTGGGCCTCGGTGGAGATCGACCCCAGCGACATCGCGCCCGTGGCGAAGCGCCGGACGATCTCCCTGGCCGGCTCGACCTCGTCGAGCGGCACCGGCGTGGCGCTCTCGGTCCGGATCTTCAGCAGCCCGCGCAGCGTGCAGGCACGCACCGCGTCGTCGTCGACCATGCGTGCGTACTCGCGGTACTTCTCCTGCGCGTCGGGGTGGGCAGGATCCCCATTCGTCCGGACCGCGTGCTGCAGCAGCGCGATGGTCTCGGGGTTCCACATGTGCTTCTCGCCGTCGCGGCGCCAGGCGTAGACGCCGCCGACCGGCAACAGGTCACCCGATAGTTCGCGCGGGTAGGCGCGCTGGTGGCGGTCCAGGGCCTCCTGGGCAAGCACCTCCAGGCCGATGCCCCCGATCCGCGACGCGGTGCCGGTGAAGTAGCGGTCGATGAGCTCCTTCTCCAGGCCCACCGCCTCGAAGATCTGGGCGCCGCAGTAGCTCTGGATCGTCGAGATCCCCATCTTGGAGATCGTCTTGAGCAGACCCTTGCCGAGCGCCTTGACCATCTGCCGTTCCGCCGCATCGGGATCGGTCGCGTCCGCCACGCGGCCGTCGGCCACGAGCTCGTCGACGGTGTCGAGCAGCAGGTAGGGGTTGATCGCGCTGGCGCCGTAGCCGATCAGCGTGGCGAAGTGATGGACCTCGCGCGGCTCGCCGGACTCGAGCACCAGGCCGGCGCGCAGGCGCGTGCCCTCGCGCACCAGGTGGTGATGGACGGCGGCCACCGCCAGCAGCGACGGGATCGGCACCCGGTCGCTGCGGACGGCCCGGTCGGACAGGATCAGGACGTTGACGCCGGCGGCGATCGCGTCGGTCGCCTCGTCGCAGACGTCGGTGATCGCCCGCACCATGCCGTCGGCGCCCTCGGCCACCGGCCAGGTGATGTCGATCGTGTGTGCCGCGAAGATCTCGTGACCCACGTGCCGCAGCGTCTCGAGCTCCTGGTTGCGCAGGATCGGCTGGTCCATGACCAGCTGGTGGGAGTGGCGCGGGCTCTCCTCGAGCAGGTTCAGCTCGGCGCCGACGCCGGTGCCCAGCGACATGACGATCGACTCGCGGATGGGGTCGATCGGCGGGTTGGTGACCTGCGCGAAGAGCTGCTTGAAGTAGGTGAACAGCGGCGGCCGCTGGTCGGAGAGCACCGCCAGCGCCGTGTCGTTGCCCATCGAGCCGATCGGCTCCTCGCCCCTGGCGGCCATCGGGGCGATGAGGACCCGCAGGTCCTCCTGGGAGTAGCCGAAGGCCAGCCGGCGCAGGTGCGAGGGCTCGACGCCGGTCATCGTCACCGTGGCGGGCTCGAGGTCGTTGAAGTGGACGACGTTCTCGTCGTACCACTGCCCGTAGGGCTGGCGGGTGGCGACCTCGCGCTTGACCTCCTCGTCGGCCACGATCCGGCCCTGGCCGAGGTCGACGAGGAACAGCTTGCCCGGCGCCAGGCGGCCGAGGCGCTTGATGTCCTGGGGCTCCACGTGGAGCATGCCGGTCTCCGAGCCGAGCATGACCAGGCCGTCCTTGGTCTCGCACCAGCGCCCGGGACGCAGGCCGTTGCGGTCCAGCGTCGCGCCGATGACCCGCCCGTCGGTGAAGCAGACGGCGGCAGGGCCGTCCCACGGCTCCATCAGACAGGAGTGGTAGGCGTAGAAGCCCTTGAGGTGGTCGGGCAGGTCGTCGCGGTCGGCGTAGGCCTCGGGGACCATCATCATCGCCGCGTGCGGCAGCGAGCGGCCGGCGAGCATCAGCAGCTCGAGCACGTTGTCGAACGTCGCCGAGTCCGAGCCGCCGGGCCGGACGATCGGCATGACCTTCTGGAGGTCCAGGCCGAACAGCTCGGAGGCCAGCTGCGACTCGCGCGCCCGCATCCAGTTGACGTTGCCCATCAGCGTGTTGATCTCGCCGTTGTGGGCGATGACGCGATAGGGGTGCGAGAGCTACCAGCTCGGGAACGTGTTGGTGGAGAACCGGGAATGGACCAGCGCCATGCCCGACGCGAAGCGCTCGTCCTGGAGGTCGGGGTAGAAGCCGCGCAGCTGGTGGCTGATCAGCATCCCCTTGTAGACGATGGTCCGTGAGGAGAAGCTCGGCGCGTAGAAGTCCGGCCCCGCGGCCAGCTCGACGATCCGCCGGATCACGTAGAGCTTGCGCTCGAAGGCGTCCTGGTCGTCGGCGAAGCCCTCGCCCGCGCCCACGAACAGCTGCTTGATGTACGGGCGGGTGCGGTTGGCCGTCTCGCCGACGTGGTCCTCGTCGACGGGGACGTCGCGCCAGCCCAGCACCCGCTGGCCCTCGATGCGGACGTTGAGCTCGAGCAGCTCCTCGAGCTTGACGCGGCGCCGCTCGTCGGGCGGGAAGAAGCAGACGCCGACGCCGTACTGCCCGGCCGGAGGCAGCTCGAAGTCGCATGCGGCCCGGAAGAACGCGTCAGGCAGCTGGACCAGGATCCCCGCGCCGTCGCCGGTGCGGGTGTCGGCGCCCTCGGCCCCGCGGTGCTCGAGGTTGTCCAGCGCGGTCAGGGCCTTGTCGACGACCTCATGGCTCGGGACGTTGTCGAGCCGCGCGATCATCGCGACGCCGCAGGCGTCGTGCTCGTACCTAGGGTCGTAGAGACCGTCTGCCTGTGGCGGCTGGCTGTGGTAGTTCATGGAGAGTGCTCCCGAAGGCGGCGGCGCAGGGCACCTGAGGCGAAGGCGGAATTGTACGGCGCTGCAGCGCCGTCGGGTAGGCCGTACGCGCGCCGCGCCGGGCGCCGCTTTCTGGTAGGGAGGGCGGGTGCGCGAGGTCACCCTGCTGACCGCCGGCGGCACCATCTCGTCCGTGGAGGGCGCGGCGGGCCGCCCGGGTGCGACGCCCCAGCTCGACGCCGCGGCTCTCAGCGCCGGGCTGCCGGCCGCGCTGCGCGTCGAGGCCCGGTCGCTGCGCGCGGTCAACGGTCCCCAGGTGACCACGGCCGACGCGCTGGCCATCGCCCGCGAGGCCGTCGCCGAGACGGCGCGGGGCCGTGGTGTCGTGCTGACCAGCGGGACCGACACGATCGAGGAGCTCGCCGTGCTGTGCGATGCCCTCGCCGACGCCGGCCCCGAGACCCCGCCGATCATCGTCACCGGCGCGATCCGGCCCGCCTCCGCCCCGGGCGCCGACGGCCCGGCCAACCTGATCGACGCCGCGTCGGCCGCCGCCGCGCCGGTCACCGCGGGGTTGGGCGCCGTCGTCTGCTTCGCCGGCGAGCTGCACGCCGCTCGCCAGGTCCGCAAGGTCGATTCGACGGCCCCGCACGCCTTCGGCTCACCCCGCAGCGGGCCGATCGGCCGCGTGGCCGAGGGGCGCCTCGACCTCGTCGCCCGCCCGGTCCGGGGGCCGCGGCTGGATCCGCGCACCCTCGAGCTCCAGGTCCCGATCGTCGGCACCTGGCTGGGCGACGACGGCACGCTCCTGGCAGCGGCGCTCGCGCTCGAGCCCGACGGGCTGGTGCTCGTCGCGCTGGGCGCCGGGCATCTCCCGCCACCGGCGCTCGCCGTCCTGCGCGGCGCGGGCGCCCGCCTGCCGGTCGTGCTCACCACGCGCCCCGAGCGTGGCCACCAACTGCGCGCCACCTACGGCTTCGAGGGCTCCGAGCGCGACGTCCTGGCCACCGGCGTGATCGAGGCCGCGGGCCTCTCCGCCCCCGCCGCCCGGATGCTGCTCCTCGCCGCGCTCGGCAGCGACCGCCAGGGCGACGCGCTGCGCGAGGTGTTCGGCGCCCACGGCTGACGTCGACGACCGGCAAACCACGTATGTTTCGCACGCGCCCGAGCGGCACCGCGCCGTGGGCCGCGCATGAACCATGACCTGCCCGGGAACATGAGTGCCGACCCGTCCGCCGAGCGCGGCCCTACATCACCTCCTGGCCAGGAGTTGCCCGAACATCCCGATCTCTCCCTGACGCTGCCCGCGCGCGCAGAGAACGTCGCCGTTGTGCGCCACGCCATCGGCGGCCTCGGCGAGGCGCTGGGCATCGGCGACCAGACGATGTCCGACGTCAAGCTCGCCGTCACCGAGGCGTGCACCAACGCGGTCGTGCACGCCTACCCCGACGGCGAGGGGCCGCTGGAGGTCGCCGCCTACCTGCGCGAGGATCGGCTCGTCCTCGTCGTCCATGACGAGGGCCGGGGGATCGTGCCGCGGACCGACAGCCCAGGCCTCGGGCTCGGGCTGCCGCTGATCGCCACCCTGGCCGAGGCGCTGGAGCTCGGGACCGACGACGAGCAGCACACCGAGGTGCGCATGACCTTCCGGCTCGACCCCGAGGACGTCGCCGCATGACCGGGGCGACGGCCAACCAGGCCCGGCTCGTGGTGCGGTCCGGGCCGCTGCTCGGCGCCGTGCTCGGGCGCGTCGTCGGCATGCTGGCCGCGCGTGCCCTGTGCCCGATCGACCGGCTCGACGACGCCCTGCTGGTCACCGACGCCATCGCCGCGCACGCCGGCGACTTCGCGGTCAACGGCAGCGTCGGCGTGACGGTGACCGCCGACGAGGAGAGCATCAGCCTCCTGGTCACGCCCCTGCGCCCCCAGGGTGCGCAGGGCCTCCTGCGGGCCACCGAGCTGCCCGGCGTGGGCAACGTGCTCGAGCGGGTGGCCGACGGCATCGACTCCGGCCGCAGCGACTCCGGAGCGGAAGAGCTCCGCG
>JAWVFY010000248.1:0-10628 GCA_033855575.1 Solirubrobacteraceae bacterium | reverse complement strand
GCGGCGCTCGTGGTCGCGCGACCGCCGGACGACATCGCGGACGACTGGACGGTCGAGCCCCAGCGCGGCAAGCGGCGCGCGGCGGCGCCGACGGTCGACGGCTCCGGAGCCCTGAGCGGCGGCGCCTGGTGGGTACCCGATGCGCCGGGCGCCGACGTCCTGGTTGTCGTGGCCGTGGGCGACGGCGGGCCTGTCGCGGTTGTCGTCGAGGGCGCACCGGTCGAGGAGGCGCGCCGCTACGACGCGACGCGCTCGCTCGGCCACGTGTCGCTGGACGGGACGAGCGGGACCGTGCTGGACGTGGGCGAGGAGACGCTGGCCAACGCCTGGTATCTCGCGCAGGCGCTGCTGGCCGCGGAGTCGGTCGGCGCCGTGGAGGCGTGCCTGGAGATGGCCGTCACCTACGCCAAGGAGCGCTTCACGTTCGGGCGGGCGATCGGCTCCTACCAGGCCGTCAAGCACTCGCTGACGGAGATCCTGCGCCGTCAGGAGAACGCTCGGTCGCTGCTGCTCTACGCGGGCTGGGCCGCGCAGGACAAGCCCGACGAGTTCCCGCTGGCGGCCAGCGCCGCCCGCGCGGCGGCCGGCAGCGCGCTCGACCATGCCGCCCGCACGAACATCGCGGTCCACGGCGGCATCGGCGCGACGTGGGAGCACGACGCGCCGTTGTTCTTCCGCCGGGCCGAGCTCTCCGAGCGCCTGCTCGGCGGCACCCACGACGCGGCCGATCGCGTCGCCGGCGAGCTGCTGGCGGGGGCGGCTTCGTAACAACTCTGCGCACGTCGCCCACGCGGCGCCATCCCTCCGCTATGAAGGTCGGATGGCGCCGCTCAAGCAGAAGGGAGACCTCGCCGAGCTGGCGGTCGCTCTCGACCTGCGACGCCGCGGATACCGCATCGCGTTCCCGTACGGCGAGGACAGCGACTACGACTTGGTCGTAGACCGCCACGGCCGGCTGGAGCGGGTGCAGGTCAAGCACACGCGATCGGACGGAGCGATCATCGAGGTCAGGTGCCGGTCGCATTCGTTGACCAACGGACGGATCCGCACCATCAAGCGCTACACAGCGGCGACCATCGACTGGCTGGCGGTCTACGACGTCACCACGGTCCGTTGCTACTACCTCCCCGCGGCGCTACTCGGCACCGGGCGGGCGCAACTGAACCTTCGGCTGACACCGGCCCGCAACCACCAGGTCCGGGGTGTTCACATGGCGGTGGACTTCCTAGAGTTGTGAGCTCCACGGGGGCGTGGTGCTAACGGGAACACGGGGCCTTTGCATGGCTCAGTTGGGGGTTCGATTCCCCCCGCCTCCATCACGCCAGTCCACGACGCCGGTGGCAACGGCTGAAGTAGGGTCCGGCGATGCCAACGGCGCTCGTCACCGGTGCGGCTCGCGGGATCGGCCGGGCGTCGGCGCTGCGCCTGGCGGCCGGCGGCTGGGACGTGGTCGCCGGGGTGCGCCGCGAGGAGGACGGGCAGGAGCTCGTCGCGGCCGGGCGCGGCCGGATCGAGCCCGTGCTGCTCGACATCACCGACGCCGAGCAGCTTGCCGCGCTGCCCGAGGCGCTGCCTGAGAGCCTCGACGCGGTCGTCAACAACGCTGGCATCGTGGTCGCCGGGCCCGTCGAGGCGGTGCCGCTGGACGAGCTGCGCCGCCAGCTCGAGGTCAACCTGATCGGGCAGGTCGCGGTGACCCAGGCCGTCATGCCGCGGCTTCGCGCCGCGCGCGGACGAATCGTCTTCGTGTCCTCGCTCAGCGGCCGGGTCGCGGCGCCGATGTCCGGGCCGTACAGCGCGTCGAAGTTCGCCCTGGAGGGGCTGGCCGACGCGTTGCGGATGGAGGTCAGGCCGTGGGGCGTGCGCGTCGTGCTGGTCGAGCCCGCCCAGACCGACACCGCCCTGTGGCGCGAGGCCGAGAGCGCCTTGGAGGAATCGGTGGCGGCGCTGTCGCCGGCCCACCGCGAGCTCTACGCCCAGCACATCGCGGGCTATCGCCGGTCGATCCCGCGGTCACAGCGCATGGCGTCGCCGGTCGAGGGCGTCGCGGCGGCGATCGAGCGGGCGCTGACCGCGCGCCGCCCCCGGGCCCGGTATGTCGTCGGCGCCGGGCCGCGCGTGCAGGGCCTCATGGCCGGCCTCACGCCGACCGCGGTGCTGGACGCCACGCTGCGCGCGGCCACCGGCGTCCCGCGGCGTCTGTAGCCGCCTGACATCGTTGCGCGATGGCGGACGGCCGGCTCATCCTCATCGCGGGCGCGCTGCTCGCATTGGGGCTGGGCGCGTCGCTGGCCGCCGGCCGGTTGCGGATGCCGGCGCTGGTGCTGTTCCTGGGCGCCGGCATGGCGGTCGGCAGCGACGGGCTGGACTGGATCGAGTTCAACGACTACCGCCTCGCGCAGTCGATCGGGGTAGTCGCGCTCGGGCTGATCCTCTTCGAAGGCGGCCTGACGGCGGGCTTCTCGGAGATCCGGCCCGTGCTCGCGCCGGGCATCTCGCTGGCGGTGATCGGCACGATGGTCACCGCGGTGGTGGCCGGGCTCGCCGCCTCGTGGCTGTTCGGGCTCTCGACCGTCGAGGGCCTCCTGCTGGGGTCGATCCTCGCATCCACCGACAGCGCGGCGATCTTCGCCGTCCTGCGCGGGTCGACCCTGCGCCGGCGCCTCGCCCGCACGCTCGAGGCCGAGGCAGGGCTCAACGACCCGGTTGCCGTGGTGCTCGTCATCGGCTTCGTGTCGTGGCTGACCAACCCGCACTACCGGGCCGGGCACCTGATCGGGGACTTCGCCAGCCAGCTGGGCATCGGGCTGGCGGTCGGCGTCGGCGTCGGGATGCTCGCCGCGGCGGCCCTGCGGCGCACGCGGCTGGCGTCGGCCGGCCTGTACCCGGTCGCCTCGCTGGCCGTGGCGGCGCTGGCCTACGGCGCCGCCGCGATGGCGCACGGCTCGGGCTTCCTGGCGGTCTACCTCGCGGGCCTGGCCCTCGGCTCCGGGCGGCTGCCCGCCCGGCGCACGATGGCCACCTTCCACCAGGGCCTCGGCTGGGTCGCCCAGGTCGTGCTCTTCCTCAGCCTCGGGCTCCTCGTCTTCCCGTCACAGCTCGGCGACGTCGCCCTGGAGGGCAGCGCGCTGGCGCTGGTCGTCGTGCTCGTCGCCCGGCCGCTGGGCGCGGTCCTGGCCACGCTCGGCCTGGGCTTCAGCTGGGGCGAGCGCGTGGCGCTCGGCTGGGCCGGCCTGCGCGGGGCGGTCCCGATGGTCCTGGCCACCTACCCGGTGCTCAAGGGCGTCGCCCACAGCCACGAGTTCTTCAACATCGTCTTCTTCGCCGTGCTGCTCTCGACGGTGCTGCAGGGCGCGACGTTCGAGCCGCTGGCCCGACTGCTGCACGTCACGACCGCCGAGGCCGCGCTGCCCCAGCCGCTGGCCGACGTGGGCGCGGTCCGCCGCCTGGGCGCCGAGGTCATCGAGCACGTCGTGCGACCGGGCGACGCGATCGACGGGGCGCGGGTGCGCCAGCTCGGCCTGCCGCGGGATGCCCTGGTCAACATCGTGGTGCGCGGCGAGCAGGCGATCCCGCCCCGCGGCTCGACGCGGATCGAGGCCGGCGACCGGCTGCACCTGCTCGTCCGCCAGGAGGCCGCCGTCGAGCTCGGCGACCTGCAGGGGCGCTGGCGCAGCGGCCCGATCGACGTCCCGTCGCGGCCGCCGCCGACGGTCGCCTCGAGCCACCGCCCGCTGACGAGCGGCCCGTGGCCGGCGAAGCACGACGCCGGACGACCCCGGGCCGTGGCCGGGACGCCGGTCCACGAGCAGCTGCGCACCCGGCGTGACGGCGTCGCCGGCGCGCTGGTCACGCTGGAGGACGGACGCTTCGCCTTCACCGGGCCGATCTACGCGGCAGGGACCCTGCGGCACGTCCGCGACGCCGCCCTGCGCAGCCTCCGGCGCACGAGCGATGACGGCGAGCGGGCGTGGTGGCGCGAGGTGATCGGAGCGCTTGCGGCCCCCGATCGCGGGGCTTAACGGGAGAAGGCCGCTGACGCGGCCCTCTCCGTTCTGTCCTTGCCCTCCGTGGCAAGAGCGGCGAGGCGCCGGCTGTTCCCCAACGGACGGGCCTCGCTCATTGTGTTCGGCGGCCCCGCCGAGGTCTTGAGAGCGCCGTTGCGCCCATACCGCCCTCCTACCCGGCCGGCGCTCACCGCTCAGAGATGCAGCGTGCCCTGCGAGAGGATCACGACGTCGCCGCCGACGCGCGGGCGATCGCCCTCGAAGGCGGCGTCGAGGCGGCTCGGGCGGCCCATGAGCACCCCCTGGTCGATCGTCAGAGCGTCGAGCCCCGCGCGCTGGTGGAGGTAGGCCATGAGCGGCCCGGCGGCCGACCCGGTCGCCGGGTCCTCCTGGACGTCGTCGCCCGGGCCGACGAAGAAGCCGCGGGTGTCCGCCGTGGCCGCGCCGGGATCGCAGACCGCCGCGTAGACGACGACCGTCGACGTCTGGCCCATCAGCGCGCCCAGCGCCGCCGCGTCGGGCCGCGCCCGCGCCAACGCCGCGGCATCGGCCAGCGGCGCCATGAGCTGCGGCACCCCGGTGCTCACCACCTGCGGCGGGAGGTCCGGATGCGCGGCGCCGGCCTCCAGCCCCAGCGCCGCAAGCACGGGCGCCGGATCGAGCTCGTCGCCGAACTGCGGCGGCTCCTGGAGCATCGACGCGCGCGCGACCAGGCCGTCGAGCTGGACCTCGCACGGCTGCAGCCCGGCGACCGTGCGCTGGACGTAGCGAGCGGAGCGATCGCCGCGCACGTGCGCCACCGCCACCGCGGTGCCCAGCGACGGGTGGCCCGCGAACGGCAGCTCGCCCGTCGTCATCCAGATGCGGTTGCGGTAGTCGGCCTCGTCGTCGCCCGCCTGCACGAACGTCGTCTCCGACAGCTTCGTCTCGCGCGCGTAGGCGAGCATCGTCTCGTCGTCGATGCCGTCAGCGTCGTGCACCACGGCGAGGCCGTTGCCGGCCATCGGGGTCGACGTGAAGACGTCGAGCCAGATCAGCGGGTGCTCAGAAATCGAAGTCGCGCGGCGGACGCTGCTCGAACCAGAGGCGGTCGTGCTCGGGCGTCTCCTGCAGGAACTCGGGCGTCTCCTCGAGCACGTCGGCTTCCTCGGGGTCCTCGGAGGACTGCTCCTCGTCGGCGCGCGGTGCGGGAGGCACCGCGGCCTCGGCCTCCGGCTCCGCCTCGGGCTCCGGTGCGGTGGCGGCGCGCAGCTCGCCGGCGTCGAACTCCCGCGTCGGCTGCACCGGCTCGTGGACAGGCGGTGGCGGCGGGGGCGCGGCGGCCGACTCAGCCGGCGGCAGCGCATCGGCGGGATCGCCGTGAGGGCGCGGGGGCTCGCTCTGCACCACCGGTGGCGTCTCCTCGAGGGCGTGCAGCTCGGTCGGCTGCTCAGCGGCGATCGCCGCCGCAGGCTCGTCGAGCACGGGCTCGTCATGCGCGTAGCCGTCGGCGGGCGCCACCTCGAACTCCGTCCGCCGGGGCGGCCCGAAGGCCTCCTGCTCCTGGCGGGTGACCTCCGTCGAGTCAGCTCCGCGCCGCCGCTTGAGCTCGAGATGCTCGCGGATCGCGTCGTCCAGCAGTCCCATTGGGCCCCTAGCCTACTCCGGCCCGAACGGTCTTGTTCTTGCCCCGGCGCTTGGCCTCGTAGAGCGCCGTGTCGGCCGCGGCGATCAGCCCGTCCGCCGCTGTGTCGCCGCCCGCGCCGGACGCCGCGCCGAAGCTGGCGGTCACCTTGAGCACCTCGCCGTTGCCGCTTCCCGCCACCGGGAACTCCAGCGCTTCGATCCCGGCGCGTACCCGCTCGGCCATGTCGAAGGCGCCTTCGAGGTCGGTACCCGGCAGCACCACCGCAAGCTCCTCCCCGCCGTAACGCGACGGCGCGTCGATCTCACGCGAGGTCTCGCGGAGCACTCTCGCGACCTGACGCAGCACCTCGTCGCCCATCTGGTGGCCGTAGGTGTCGTTGACCAGCTTGAAGTTGTCGATGTCGAGTAGCACGAGCCCCAGCGTCTGATCCGGGAAGCGCCGGGCGCGCTCGACCTCGGCCGCCAGCACCTCCTGGAAGCGACGGTGGTTGAACAGGCCGGTCAGCTCGTCGGTGACGGCCTGGCGCTGGACGGTCTCGTGCAGGCCGACGTTCTCCAGCGACACGGCCGCCTGCCCCGCCAGGTAGCTGAAGAGGTCGCGGTCGGCCTCGCTGAACGGCCGGCCGGAGCGCCCGACCGACACCACGCCGAGCACCTCGGAGCCCCCCTCGGAGCCGTGCAGCGGGTGCGCCAGCGCGGCGGCCTCGCCGATCGTCGCCTCGCTGGGCTCGCCTTCCGTGGCCGCCTCTGTCTCGGCCCTCGCGAGTACCGCCTCCAGCCCGACCACGCTGCCGGCCGAGACCCTCTCCTCGAGATTGTCTGCGGGACCCCGCGCTCGGGCACGCCCCCCGTCCGCGCCCACCCCGTCGACCGCCGTCTCGACGACGATCCCCAGCATCGCGTCGCGATCGAGGTTGGAGGCCAGCGCCTCGCCCAGCCGCCGCATCGAGCGCTCGACGCGGGTGCGCTCCTCGCGCAGCTCCGCGAGCCGGCGCTCGAGCTGGGCGCCCATCGTGTTGAACTCCTTGCCGAGCGCCGCGAACTCGTCGTTGCCGCTCGTCGGCACCCTGGTCTGGAACTCGCCGCCGCCCAGCTTCCGCGCGGCCTCGAGGAACCCTGCGACCTGCCGCTGCAGCGAGCGCGAGACGACCAGCGCGCAGGCGAAGGCCAGCAGGAAGAAGCCCAGCAGGATCCCGGCCACGAGCAGCCGGCTGTTCTTGACCGAGCCGTGCGTCGCGCTCGCGTCGCGCAGGAGCGTGACCTGCAGCAGTCCGCCGCGGAAGTCGGGCTGGGAGAACGTCGCGGCGCGGTACTGCTTGCCGCCGACCGTCACGTTGCCGTTGGTGCGGGGGAGCGCCGCGGGCGACAGCGAAGGCAGCGTCGAGGCCAGCAGATGCCCGCGCCGGCGCACCGCGACCTGCAGCGCGGTCACGTGCTCGACCAGCGTGGCGTACTGGCGGCCCGACTGGACCGAGGCCTGCAGCGTGCCCACCACGCGGCCATCGGCCAGCAGGCGCCGCGAGGCGGGGAGGATCGCGTCGCGCGCGCCCACGTCGGCGACCGCGTGGTGATCAGGGGCGGCGATCAGCATCCGGATCAGCCCCAGTTGCGGTGCGAGCACGGTCGCCCGGCGCTGGGCGGCGGCGGCCCGGTGGGCTCGCAGCGCGGTGGCCAGCGGCACGTCGGCCGCGGCGCGGCGCGCCGCGACGTCGGCCTCCACGTTCGCCTCGTGTGCCAGGTTCTCGGCGACCTGCAGGCGCGCGGCGATCGCCGCGTTGGCTTTGCCCTGCTCGTTGTTGGCGATCAACGAGAAGATGACGACCGTCACCGAGATCATCGGGACGATCACGATCAGCACGAAGAACAGCGTGAGTCGGCCTCGGAAGCTCATCCCGCACGCGCAGCGTACCGGCGCCGCCGGGCTACACTTCGCGCACCTCGGGGCTATAGCTCAGCTGGAAGAGCGCCTGGATCGCACCCAGGAGGTCGGGGGTTCGAGTCCCCCTAGCTCCATCGAGGGAGAAGCCCTGCACACGCGGGGCTTCTGTCGTTAGGAGCAGGGGTCGGCCGCTGCTGAACGCCCGCTCCTGAGATGCGTCAACCGAACGACGGAAGCGTTCGGCCACGTCGGCACGGGGTGTGCACATGGTCGGCTCTCCTGGGTCTCACAATCGAAACGCCTGGTTCACGAGTCGGTTACCTACGCGCCCGACCGCAACCGGAGTATCCGGCGCTGCCCTGTCTCACACACAAAGGGGAGTAGCCGATGCTCAGCCAGTCCGGAAGGTCGAATCGCGTTGAAGAGATGGGCAGGCAGGTCACGAGACAACGGCGAGTCCCGAGGGTTCGTCTCGGGATCTTCCGCGGGACCAGCCGCCGGCGCCGCATCGGCGCGGTCGGCGCCATGGCTGTCGTCCTCGCCGGGGCGGCGCGGAGGCACGGCTCGCGCCGGGCTCCGCACCTAGTCCGTTCTGGTCAGCTCGCGCCCGAGGTTGTCGAGGATCTTGCTCCAGCCGTCCTCGTGCGAGCGCACCGCCTGCTCGTCCCACAGACCGCTGTGGGCGAAGCTGACGGTGGTGACGCCGTCGATCTCCTCGAAGTCGAGCTCGATCAGCGTGCGCCTCGTGTCGCCGTCCCAGATCCAGGTGAACGCCAGGCGGGTCGGCGGCTCGATCTCGGTGTACGTGCCGCCGCCGCCGTACTCGACGTCCTTGTCGGGGTCGCGCATGACGACGCGGACGGCACCGCCCACGCGCAGGTCGACCTCGGCCTCGGTGGTCTCCCAGTCGTGCTCGGCCTGCCACCAGCGCCGGATCACCTCCTCGCTGGTCCACGCGTCGAACACCGCCTCGGCGGGTGCCTGAAAGGTGCGCTCGATGCGCAGCGTCCTGGTGTCGGTCATCGCTGGGTCTCGCGGCGGCGCCGGAGGCGCAGCGTCAGCCAGGCACGGATGATCAGCAGACCGGTGCTCGTGCCCGCCAGCGCGGGCAGGGCCTCCTCGACCGGCACGCCTGCCACGTGAGCGATCACGAGCGGGAGCCCCGCGAGCCGCGCTGGGAGGCCGCGGCATCCGAGAGGGCCGCCTCGAAGACGGTCGCCTGCTCGTACTCGTCGTGGAGGTTCCACCACTGGTAGGGCGGCGTCTGCGGGTAGCCCTCGGGCGAGTCCTCCCACTCCTCCTGGCGGCCGAGCGCGGTGATGTCGAGATAGCTCCAGGCGCTGCCCAGCGCTTCGTCGCCGCGCTTGTCAACGAAGTAGGTGCGGAAGATCTCGTCGCCGTCACGGAAGAAGGCGTTGGTGCCGTGCCACTCGTCCACGCCGAAGTCCGCATCGAAGTCGTCGGTGATCGTGTACCAGGGGATCTCCCAGCCCATCCGTGCCTTCCAGCGCTCGATGTCCGGCTGCGGCGCCCGCGAGACGTACGCGAACGTGGTGTCGCGGGCGTTCAGATGAGCGACGTGCGCGACCTGGTCGGCCATGAACGAGCAGCCCCGGCAGCCGCTGTCGGGCCAGCCGGCCACGCCGGGCTCGAAGAAGAAGCGGTAGACGACCAGCTGGCGACGGCCCTCGAACAGGTCGAGCAGGCTCGCCGGGCCGTCCGCGCCCTCGAAGGCGTAGGACTTCTCCACGGCCATCCTCGGCAGCCGGCGGCGCTCGGCGGCCAGCGCATCGCGGGCACGGGTGAGCTCCTTCTCCTTGACCAGCAGCTCCTCGCGAGCGGCCTCCCACTCCGGCTGCGAGACGATCGGCGGCATGTTCATCGGGATTCTTGCTCCTTGAGGTAGTCGTCGACGACATCGAACAGGCGCCCCCAGAGGGCGCGCTGGTGGTCCATCCAGTCGGCCGCCACGCTGAGCACATCGGGCTCGAGCGAGAGCCGATGCGTCCGGCCCTCGACCACGCGCGTCACGACGCCGGTCTCCTCCAGCACCTTCAGGTGCTTGGAGATCGCGGGCTTCGACACTCCGAAGCCGCCGCTGACATCACCGACCGTCGCCGGGCCTCCGGCGAGGCGCTCGACGATGCCGCGGCGGATCGGGTGCGACAGCGCCTTGAACGGATCGTTCACCATATGGTGAACAATACCACGAAGGCGCGACTGGGCGCGGCTCGTCACAAGCTGCGCCCCTCGCGCCACCTGGCAGCCATGGATCACGAACGGCCCAGGCCTGCCGCGCCGCCCGGAGGCGCGACGGGGCGCCCGATCAACCCGGAGGCGGCGCTCCAGCTGACGGACCGAGGACGAGAGCTTCTCGGTCGCGTGCGGGGCGAGACCGGCGACCGCGACGCCGAGCAGGACCGGGCCTCGCTGACCGATCCCCCGCACGCCGGCTGACCTCACGGCATTCCGGGATGTCCACGGCGCCGACCGACGAGGACCTGGTGGCTCGCGTGCGCTCGCACGACGACGCCGCGTTCTCGATCATCGTCGCTCGCCACCAGCAGTCGCTGATCGCCCACGCGCGACAGCTGCTGGGTCCCACCGGCGCCGACCCGCGCGACATCGTCCAGGACGCCCTGGTCCGCGCCTTCGTCGCGCTGCCGCGAGACGACCGGCCGATGGCGCTGCGCCCGTGGCTGCACTGCATCGTCCGCAACTGCGCGCTCGACGCGCTGCGCCGGCCGCACCTCGTGCTCTGCGATCCCGACGATCTCGCGGTAGCGCGACCGCAGCCTGACGCAGGAGAGGTCCGCGAGCTGCTCGCCAACCTCGTAGCCGACCTGGTCTCACTGCCCGACCGGCAGCGGCGCGCCCTCCTGCTCTGCGTCGTGAGCGGGAGGTCTCACGCGTCGATCGCCGAGGAGCTCGGGACATCGGTTCCCGCCATCAAGTCGTTGATCGCCCGCGCGCGGGTCACCCTTCGTCAGGTCGCGTGAGCGCGAGCGGCGTCGATTGCCAGGCCGCGATGCCGCCGACCAGGACGGCAGCGTCGCGCGGCTCCTCGCGGCGAATGAGGCTCGCGGCGATCGCCGCGCGGTAGTCGCTGGCGCAGT
>JAWVFY010000247.1:0-4701 GCA_033855575.1 Solirubrobacteraceae bacterium | reverse complement strand
CCGCCGTAGAGCGCGATCTTCTGGCGGATCTCGTCCGTGAGGGGGCGGTCGGAGCGCAGCACGAGCACGTCGGGCTCGATACCGATCCTCCGCAGCTCGTTGACCGAGTGCTGGGTGGGCTTGGTCTTCAGCTCGCCGGCGTGGCCGATGTAGGGCACGAGCGTCAGGTGGACGTACATCACGTCTCGCCGGCCGACGTCGACCGGGAACTGGCGGATGGCCTCCAGGAACGGCAGCGACTCGATGTCGCCGACCGTGCCGCCGATCTCGGTGATCACGACGTCCACCACGGAGGTCTCGGCGATCAGCTTGATGCGCTGCTTGATCTCGTCGACGATGTGCGGGACGACCTGGACGGTGGCGCCGAGGTAGTCGCCGCGGCGCTCGCGCCGGATGACCGAGTTGTAGATCGCGCCGGTAGTCACGTTGGAGGCGCGCGACGTGTTGACGTCGGTGAAGCGCTCGTAGTGCCCGAGGTCCAGGTCCGTCTCGGCGCCGTCCTCGGTCACGAAGACCTCGCCGTGCTGATACGGCGACATCGTGCCGGGATCGACGTTGATGTACGGATCGAACTTCTGGAGGCCGACCGTCAGGCCGCGGGAGACGAGGAGGCGGCCGAGGGACGCGGCGGCGATGCCTTTTCCGAGCGACGAGACGACGCCGCCGGTAACGAAGATGTAGCGCGTCCGATTGGCCATGCAGCCCTTCCGTACGAGTGTAGAGAGACGGCGGCGACGGTAGCGTCCAGGGCGGACGGGGCTGTAACGCCGACCCGCAAACTGGGGACAAAGAAGCCATGGAGAAGATCGTCAAGACCGAGGAGCAGTGGCGCGAGGAGCTCGCGCCCGACCAGTACGCCGTCCTGCGCAAGCAGCACACGGAGCCGCCGTTCACCGGCAAGTACGTCCACGAGAAGGCCAACGGGACGTACACGTGCGCGGGCTGCGGCGCCGAGCTGTTCAGCTCAGACACCAAGTTCGACTCGGGCTCAGGCTGGCCCAGCTTCACCGAGCCGGCCGTCGCCGAGGCGGTGCAGCTCAAGGAGGACAACTCGCTGTTCATGCGCCGCACCGAGGTCGTGTGCGCCATGTGTGGCGGCCATCTCGGCCACGTCTTCGACGACGGTCCGGCCGAGGCCGGCGGACAGCGGTTCTGCATCAACTCCTGCGCGCTGGACCTCGACGCGCGGGACTGAGCTCACGCCGGCGGCTGCCAGCCCTCCTGCAGCTGCCGGCGCTCCCAGGGATCCTGCGGGATCTCCGGCTCCGGCGTGGCCGGCCCCGCCGGCTCCTTCTCGGCGCGCAGGGAGAAGTACAGCAGCGTGACGGCGACCGCCTGGAGGGGCACCGCCAATACCTGGGCGACCGTCTGGCCGATCAGCGCTGGCCACTGATGGCCCGCTGACCGGGCGGCGGCGTCGAGTGGCAGGAGAACCACCTGCCCGAGAAGCGAGACCAGGATCGCCAGGACGGCGATCACCCCGAAGGTGAACCAGCCGCGCCCGGCGACGAGGCGTGCGCTGCGGGCCAGGGCGCCCGTGCCCTCCTCGCCCTCGACGACGACCACCTGGGACACCAGCGCCCAGCGAACTGCGAGCACGATGCCCGGGATGATCAGCAGGAAGCCGAGCGCCTCCCCGAGCAGGGCGAGCGCGACGGCGGGCAGCAACCGGCGGGCCGCCAGCGCGGCCGCGCGCAGCGCCGGGCGTGCGGACGGATCGCGCCCGGCGGCCGCCTCGCGCACGACGTGCACCGTCATCGCGGTCACCAACGGCACCGCGAGCAGCGGCTGCAGAAGGCTCACCGCCAGGTCCGTCCGGGTCTGGGTGGCGTGGTAGGGACCGGTCAGCCAGCCCAGGCCGACGCCGAAGACGAGCAGCTGCAAGGGGACGATGACGACCAGCGCGACGAGCAGCAGCGTCGGGTAGGCCCGCCGGTACAGGGCGAACGCGTCGTCGAGGATGCCCCCGAGGTTCCGCGGGTGCTCGAGGTCGATGGGCGCCACGGACGGAGCCTAGGCCGCTCGCAGGAGCTCCTCGGCGTGCCGGCGGGCCGTCGGATCGGCGTCGTCGGCACCGAGCATCCGCACGAGCTCGCCCACCACCGCGCCCTCGGCCAGCTCGGCGACCGTCGTCCGGGCCGGATCGACCGAGGTGTCCTTGGCGATCGAGAAGTGCCGGGCGGCGAGCGAGGCGACCTGCGGCAGATGGGTGATGCACACCACCTGGCGGCCCTCCCCCAGCTCGCGCAGCCGCTCCCCGACCGCGCGCGCCGTGTGGCCGCCGATCCCGGCGTCGACCTCGTCGAAGACCAGCGTCGCGCCGCCACCCGCGTTGGCCACGCCCATCAGCGCCAGCATCACGCGCGAGAGCTCGCCGCCCGAGGCGATGTCGCGCAGGGCGCCCGCGGGTACGCCGGGGTTCGGGGCGATCCGGAACTCGACCGCGTCGGCGCCGGCCGGTCCGGGCTCGCGATCCGACAGCACGACCTCGAAGGTGGCGCCCTCCATGGCCAGCCCGGCGAGGCGCTCGCGCACCGCGGCGGCCAGCTTCGGGGCCGCCGCGTGGCGCGCCTTGCGCAACGCGGCGGCCAGCTCGGCCCTCGCCGCCAGGGCGCGCTCGAGCTCGGCCGTGGCCGCGGCGAAGGCGACCTCGGCGCCCTCGAGCTCGGCCCGGCGCGCGCGGCAGCGCTCCGCGTGCTCGAGCACGGCGCCGATGCTGCCCCCGTGCTTGCGGGCCAGGCGGTCGAGGATCGCCAGGCGCTCCTCGACCGTGTCGAGCTCGCCGGGCTGTGCCTCGATCCCCTCGCCCAGAGTGCGCAGCTCGCCGGCCAGGTCGGCGGCCTCGTAGGCCAGGCTCCGCGCCCGCTCGGCCAGCGCGTCGAACGCAGCGTCGACGCCGGCGACAGCCTCCAGGGCCGAGACGGCCGCGGCCGACAGCGTCGCCGCACCCGCGCCTTCCTCGGGCGAGAGCGCTTCGGCCGCGCCGGCGGCCGCCGCGCGCAGCGCCTCGGCGTGGCGCAGCCGGTCGCGCCGCGCGGTGAGGTCGGCCTCCTCGGCCTCGCTGGGGTCGGCGGCCTCGATCTCGGTGAGCTCGAAGATCAGAAGGTCGAGCTCGCGATCGCGCGAGCCCTCCCGCTCGCGCAGGGCGTCCAGCGCGGCCTCGGCCTCGCGGACCGCGCCGTGGGCGGCGGCTGCTTCGCCCAACCGGCCCTGGTGGTCCTCGCCGCAGGATCCGTCGAGCGCCTCGAGCTGCGCCGAGGCCAGCGTCAGCCGGCGGTGCTCGTGCTGGCCGTAGAAGGCGATCAGGCCCTCGGCGCGCTCGCGCAGCTCGGCCACGGTGGCCGAGCGGTGATCGACATAGGCGCGCGTGCGGCCCTCGGCCGTGACGCGCCGGGCCAGGACGACGTCGCGGCCGTCCTCGTCGAAGACGCCCTCGACGTAGGCCTCGCCGGCGCCGGGCCGGACGATCCCGGGGCGGGCGCGGCCTCCGAGCAGGAGGTCCAGCGCGTGGGCGAGGACCGTCTTGCCCGCTCCGGTCTCCCCCGTGAGGACGTTGAGCCCAGGGGCGAGCCGCAGCTCGGCCCGCTCGATCAGCAGGAGGTTCTCCACGCGCAGCTCGCACAGCATCGGTGCGTGTGTAGCAGTGGGACCCGACGGATCGGGCCCGAACGGGCGGCTTCGTGTCGCTCTTGTGACGAAGCCGCCGTCAGGCGGAGAGGCGGCCGAACTTCTCGCGCAGACGCCGGTAGAACGACGAGCCGGGCTCCTGGGCCAGGCAGGCGGCCGCGTGGACGAAGCGGACGCTGAACGACCCGTCGCAGAGCAGCTCGCCGGAGGGCCGGCCGTCGACGTGGATGTCCATGGCGCCACCGCCCCGCGACCGGTTGGCGACCGAGAGGACGTCGCCCGGGGCGATCACCAGGGCGCGGGCGGTCATCGAGTGCGGTGCGATGAACGAGACCACGAAGCCCTCCACCCCCCACGCCATGACCGGGCCGCCGTTGGCCAGGTTGTAGCCGGTCGAGCCCGCCGGCGAGGCAACGACCAGTCCGTCGCAACGCACGCTGGCCACCGTCTCCCCGGCCACGCCGTAGGCGACCTCGGCCACGCGCTCGCCGACCTTGCGGTGCACGGAGATGTCGTTGATCGCGTAGAGCTCTCGGTCGCCGACAGACACCGCGATGGCCGGCAGCCGCAGCACCTCGAACCGGCCGGCCAGCGCCCGCTCGAAGCCCTGCGGGATCTCGTCGGGGTCGATCGTGGCCAGGAAGCCCACCTCGCCGAAGTTCACCCCGAAGACCGGCACGTCGGTGCCCGCGTAGCGCCGCAGCGCCCGGAGGATCGTCCCGTCGCCGCCCAGGACGACGCACAGCTCGACGTCGTCGCTGACCTCGGCGTCGGTCACCACCACCTCGGAGGGCGACAGACCGTGCTTGCGGGTCTCCTCTGCGTCGAAGCGCAGCTGGACGCCGGCCGCCTGCGCCGCCTCGATCAGGCGGCCGAGGCAGTGCCCGGTCTGCTCGACCCGGCGGTGGGTGAAGACGGTGACCGCCCTCATGCCGCCCCCCCGTCGGCGACCCACAGGAAGGTCTCGAGGTTGCCCTTCGGCCCCGGCAGTCCGGACTCGGCCTCGCCACGGATCTCGTGCCCCAGCGCCCGCGCAGCGGCCGCGACACCGTCGATCGCCTCGCGACGCAGCGC
>JAWVFY010000246.1:0-2632 GCA_033855575.1 Solirubrobacteraceae bacterium | reverse complement strand
AGGGCCACGAGATCGCGCCGGGCACGATCCTGGCCGTCACCGGCGCGCTCGACCGCCACGAGTCGCCCGCCGCCATCCTCGAGGACGTCGTCTGGCGCCACCGGTCGATCAAGGTCGCTCCGAAGACCGTCAACCAGAAGCGCTACGTCGACTCGATCCGCCACAACACCGTCACCTTCGGCGTCGGCCCGGCCGGCACCGGCAAGACGTTCCTGGCCGTCGCGCTGGCCGCCGCCGCGCTCAGCCGGCGCGAGGTCAACCGGATCATCCTGACCCGCCCGGCCGTCGAGGCGGGCGAGCGCCTGGGCTTCCTGCCCGGCGACCTGATGGCCAAGGTCGATCCGTACCTACGCCCGCTGTTCGATGCCCTCAACGACATGCTCGACCCCGACAAGGTGTCGGGCTTCCTGGAGAAGGGCGTCATCGAGGTCGCGCCGCTGGCATTCATGCGTGGAAGGACGCTTAATGACAGCTTCATCATCCTCGACGAGGCCCAGAACACCACGCCCGAGCAGATGAAGATGTTCCTGACCCGGCTGGGCTTCAACTCGCGGATGGTCATCACCGGCGACGTGACGCAGGTCGACCTGCCGCGCGAGCAGCAGTCGGGCCTGATCGTGGTCGGCGACATCCTCCAGGAAATCGAGAAGATCGACTTCATCCGCTTCGGCGGCGAGGACGTCGTCCGCCACCGCCTCGTCCAGCGCATCGTCGAGGCCTACGACGAGCACGCGGAGCGCCAGGCGCCCGAGCTGCGCCCCACCGCTGCACGCCGCCAGCGCGCTTGAGCGCCCTCGAGGTCGAGCTGGTCGGGCCCGAGGCCGTCCCGGCGCCCGAGGTCCGGCGGCTCGTCGAGCTCGCGCTGGCCCGCGCCGGCGTCGCCGAGGGCCATGTCGCCGTCGCGTTCGTCGACGCCGAGGAGATCGCCCGCCTGAACGCCGAGCACCGGGGAAAGCCCGGCCCGACCGACGTCCTGTCGTTCCCGGTCGACGAGGCCGGCCCGATCCCCGGGCCGCCTGCTCTGCGCGAGCTCGGCGACATCGTCATCTGCCCGCCGCACACCAGCGACCTCCGCGAGGCGGTCGTTCACGGGGCGCTGCACCTCGTCGGGTTCGACCACGAGACCGACGACGGCGAGATGCTCGCCGTCCAGGCCGAGGTCCTGGCCGAGGCATGACGCGCGCCGGCTTCGTCGCGTTGGCCGGGCGCCCGAACGTGGGGAAGTCCACGCTGGTCAACGCGATCGTCGGCCGCAAGGTGGCGATCGTCTCTGACAAGCCCCAGACCACACGGCGGGCCATCCGCGGCGTCGCCACGACCAAGGACTCCCAGCTCGTGCTCGTCGACCTGCCGGGGGTGCAGCGCCCGCTCGACGCGCTGACCCAGCGGATGCAGCACCGCGTCGAGCGCGAGCTCTCCGAGTCCGACGCCGCGCTGTTCCTGATCAACGCCGAGGAGGGCGTCGGGCCCGGCGATCGCTGGATCGCCGGAGTCCTCGCCAGCGCCGAGGTCCCGGTGATCATCGCCGTCAACAAGGGCGACCGGATGGATCGGCCGAACACCGCTCGGGTGCTCCAGGAGGCCGCCGACCTCGACGTCGCCGACGAGATCTTCCCGATCTCCGCCAAGACCGGTGCGGGGCTCGCTCCGCTGGTCGCCCACCTCGCCTCGCTGCTGCCCGAGAGCCCGTTCTTCTTCCCGCCTGAGGACCGCACGGACCAGCCGCAGGAGGTGATGCTCGCCGAGCTGATCCGCGAGCAGGTGCTGCGGCGCACCTTCCAGGAGGTCCCGCACGCCGTCGAGGTGGTCATCGAGGACCTCGACGAGACCCGTGGGGACCTGATCGTCCTGCGGGCGCTGGTGTGGGTCGAGACCGACTCCCAGAAGGGGATCCTGATCGGCAAGGGCGGGCGGATGATCCGCACGATCGGGACGGCGGCCCGCAAGGAGCTCCAGCGCGAGCTGGGCGCCCGCGTGCACCTGGACCTCGCCGTGCGCGTGCGGCGCGGCTGGCGCGGGGACGATCGGCTGCTCGATCGCCTCGGCATCGAGTAGCGCCGCCGCGTCCTCTCAAGCCGTCGGCGGGAATGCCGATAGCCAGAGGGACGCACCCCGCCCGGTCCGCCCATGCCCTCGTCCCCCTCCAGCCTGCTGTCCGCGCTCGTCCCCGACGTGGCCGAGCGGCTGCGCGACGCGCTGGCGCAGGCCCGGCGCGAGGGCGGCGACGACGCCTGGCGGGCGGTGGTCCGTGCGCTGCGTGCCGGCGAGGAGCCCGTTCAGGCCCTGATCGAGCACGTGCCGGTGGTCATCTACGTGGCCGCCTTCGACGAGCACGCGACGCTCCGCTACGTCTCCCCGCGCATCGAGCAGCTCACCGGCGTCACGGCGCGGGAGCTCGTCGGCAGCGCCGACTCCTGGTACGGCTGCATCCACCCCGACGACGTGCAGCGCGTGCGCCGCACCGAGGCGGCCAGCTTCCGGGACGGGACCGAGCTCGACTGCGCTTACCGCATCGTCCACCGCGACGGGACCGAGTTCCACGTGTGGGACCGCGACGTCGTCGTCCGCGACGACGAGGGGACCCCGCTGTTCACCCAGGGCGTGGTGCTCGACATCACGCCCCTGCGGAAGG
>JAWVFY010000245.1:0-3939 GCA_033855575.1 Solirubrobacteraceae bacterium | reverse complement strand
ACGGAACGCGGTACGGGTGGGCTTGTCGAACGCGCGGTAGATCTCGTCGAGCTCGACGGTCGGCGAGACCTGGGACGCCGGGATCGTGCCGTTCTCGGGCAGCGAGCCCGAGGACCGGTCGCCGGGCGTCAGCTCGACGTAGGTCTCGCCCA
The DNA here is from genome assembly GCA_033855575.1 of Solirubrobacteraceae bacterium. Classification (GTDB taxonomy): domain Bacteria; phylum Actinomycetota; class Thermoleophilia; order Solirubrobacterales; family Solirubrobacteraceae; genus BP-464. The sequence goes on along the minus strand of JAWVFY010000245.1, from coordinate 3,787 downwards.
GCAGCGTCTTCTGGCGCAGGATCGCCCGGGTGTCCTTGGGGATCGGCGCGTACTGCTGGTCGAGCTGGATGACCGCGTTGGAGCGGCCGTCGGGCAGGGTGGTGATCGATTTGACCTTGCCCACCGAGACGCCGGAGATCCGCACGTCGGCCTCCTTGGCCAGCTGGGTGGCCTCGCCGAAGGAGGTGTTGAAGCGGTAGCCCTTGGGCTCCAGCGGCGTCGGGCCGCCGAAAGCCAGCCACAGGTAGAGCAGCAGGCCGAAGCAGGAGAGCGCGAAGCCCACCATGACGAGCAGCCGGCCGACGGTCGGAGCTTGCTTCTGCATCAGCCGCCGCCCAGTCCCGGCGCCTGGTTGCTCTGCGGGCAGACCGCGTTGGTGGCCGGCCGGTTGAGCAGGTCGCTCAGCGTGCCGAGCAGCGGGTTGGCCGAGCCGATCTGGTCGAGCGTCGACAGCGTCGAGCACGAGGTCAGGAACAGGCCGCGGCGCACGGGGCCGTGGGCGTCCTGGTTCTCGAAGACCGAGTCGCCGTTGTGGTTGGCCCACGCCGCCCAGAAGAGGTAGCCCTCCTCCTCGCCCGGCGGGTTGTAGGCCAGCTCGTTGAGCAGGTAGTTGACGACCTTGAACGTCGAGGTCAGGTGCGGCGTGGCGCTGGCCAGGTCGCGGGCGGCCGGGCGCAGCTCGCGCACCGTCGGCCGCGCGTCGATCGCGAACGGGCGCAGCTGGTTCTTGATGATCGGTGTGGTGGTGCGCAGGAACGGGCGCGTCTGGCGCAGCGACGGCCCCAGCGCCCGGGCGCCGGGCCGCAGCTCCTGCAGCGTCGGGCCGAGCTGGTCGGCCAGGCTGCTGGCCTTGCCCAGCGCGGTGTCGGCGGTCTGGAGGGTCGGCGGCAGCTGCTGGAGGGCGCTGCGCAGGTTCGCGTCCTCGTTGGCCAGCGTGCGGAAGACCACGTTCGAGGAGCCGACCAGCTCGGAGAGCTGCTTGTCGCGCGAGCCGAGCGCCTTGATGACCAGCCCGAAGTTGTGGATCGCCTGGCGGATGTGCACGCGGCGCTTGGCCAGCCGGCTGTTGAGCTTGGCCAGGTCGCGGGCGGTCGGATCGAAGCGGCGGAAGTCGGCCGCCAGCTGGCGGCCGTTGTTGTGCAGGCCCTGGCCGGCACCGGTGACCAGCAGCTTGAGGTAGTCGCGCGTGTCGGTATCGAGCTGGGCGAGGATCTCGTCGAGCTTGACGTCGGGCAGCGTGTCGTTGACCGGGATCGTCCAGCCGTGCGGCGCCACGCCGGCGCTCTTCGAGCCCGGCGTGAGCTCGACGATCATGTCCTCCAAGCCGGTCTTCGGCCGCAGCAACGCCGTCGCGTCGCGGTAGATCGGCGTGTACTTCGAGCGGATCTTCATCGTGACCAGCGCGCGCCCGTTGTGGAGCTCGACGTTGCCGATCTCGCCCACGGGCACGCCGGCGATGTCGACCGTCTGGCCCTGGCCCGGCGTCAGCGACTTGCCGGTCGAGAACTCGGCCTTGTAGTCGACGAAGTCCGAGCCGATCACGGGGACCCACTTCGGCAGGTAGAAGCGCTGGTGGCTGAGGATGACCCCGCCCACGCCCAGCGCGATCACGCAGAGCACGATGATCGCCGCGAAGTCGCGCAGGTACTTGCGAATCGCCGACCTCATCTGCCGGCCTTCCGGAAGGGGTTCAGGCGCGCGGCCAGTGCGGCGGTCAGCGAGCCCGTGTTCGCCTTCGCCGTGCGCTTGGACGTTGCCGGCGCCGGGGCGGGGGCCTGCGGGCGGCCGATGCTCCGCGCGGCCGGCTGGGTGCCGTCGGGCCGGCCGGTGCGCGCACCGTTGAGGTCGGGGATCTTGTTCGTGTAGCAGGGGGTCGTGTAGTTGTACGGCGGGCGCAGGCTCGGGTAGGCCGGCCGCGTCCCCAGCGGCGGCGCGCCGGGGTTGGTGAACAGCGTCTCGCCCAGGCTCTGGTTGCCGACCGGGCCGCCCTCCTGGCCCGTGGAGATCGTCTGGTCGCCGCCGCCGGGCTGGAAGCGGACGTACATCCCGTTGCCATCGAAGTTCTGGCCCTCGCCGGCCAGGCCGACCATCGTGTACCAGAACTCCTTGTAGTTCTCGCGGCCGGTCGTCAGCGCCGGGGTGTCGTTGATCTTGATGTCGCCCGTCGGCAGGACGACGTCGGTGAAGCACTTGGCCACGAGGTCGGCCTGGGGCAGCAGCTTGACCGTCGGGTCGGTCACGTTCGCCAGGTCGTGAGTGGCAGGCTGCAGGTCGGCGACGAGCCCGCGCAGCTCGGCCTGGCCGAGCAGCGGCCGGGCCTGGGCGATCCACGGGAAGAACGCGTTGATCGTGGCCGGCGTCTCGCGAACGCCGGGGAGGATCTCACGAGCGAACGCGCGCGTCGCCGGGAAGGCGTTGTTGAGCGAGGCCAGCGCGCGATTGGCGTTCTGCAGCACCCCGGGGAGCAGATGGACGGTCTGGCTGAGGTTCGTCGACTCGCCGGCGAAGACCGCCATCGTGCGGTTGAAGTTGGTGACGAGGTCCTGGAGGTCGGCCTCGTTGGCGTCCAGCGCCCGGGTGACGTGGCCGACGCCGCTGACCACGGCGCTGAGGTCGTGGGGCTGGGTGCCCAGGAACGCCTGCTGGACGATGGCCGAGTCGCGGAAGGCGGGCGCGCCGTACTGCGCGGCCTTGTTGAGCGCCTGCGCGCCGGTGAGCCCGCGGACCTCGGGATCCTGGCTTGCGTTGTCGGCAGCGGTCGGCTTGGAGGTCAGCGCCTCGCCGTAGTTCTTGAGCAGGTCCTGGAGATCGGCGCGGGTGTTGCTCTGCAGCGTCGTGAGGACTTGGTCGAGCTGCACCGGCACGGCGGTCTGGGTGATCGGCACCGTGTCGCCGCTGGACAGGTCGGGCGACGACGGTGTCCCAGGCTGCAGATCGACGAAGAAGTTGCCCTCCAGGAAGATCCGCGGCCGGATCTTCAGCGACGCGTCCTTGTGGATCGGCAGGCCCATGTCGGCGATCTCCATCGTCACCAGCGCGGCGTTCGAGCCGGGCTCGCGGTCGATGCCCTTGACCTTGCCGACGTTGACGCCGGCGATCCGCACCGGCGAGTTCTTGCGGATCGAGTTGGCCGACGTGAAGACGGCCTTGAGCTGGTAGCCGTGGGTGAACGGGACGTGCTTGGCGAAGCCGAAGTAGGTCCCGATGCCGATGATGATCAGCACGACGAGCCCGGCGGTGAACGGGTTGGCGCCGGTGCGGTCCTTGCGCAGGCGCGTGTCCTTGCGGCCGAAGAGCGGGCTCATTGCGGCTGCCCCGACTTCAGCGGCTGGGTCCCGCCGCGGCTGATCGTGGTCTTGTCGTGCAGGGTCCCCTGGTTGCCCGGGACGTTGCCGATGACGGTCTGGCCGTCGATGTAGTTCTCGTTGGCCGCCTCGCACTCCGTCGGCTGGCCCGGCGAGGCGGTGTTGGGGTAGGGGTTGCTGTGCAGGTAGTTGTCGGTCGTCGGCCCGTGGGCGGGAGCCGAGGCGGGCCCGCCCTCGTTGTTCGGGCCGCCCGGCGCGGCGACGATGATGAAGCGCTGCGAGGTGCCGTTGGTGTCGCCCTCCGACAGCAGCGACGCAACGTTGCGGAACCACAGCGTCACGTAGTTGCAGACGGTCTGGGCCGGCACGAGGTGCCGCACGGTCGGCTCGAGGATCTGCGACGTGTTGGTCAGGTCGTGCACGCCGAGCGCCACGAGTGGGTCCTCGGCCAGGCGCTGGAGCGCAGCGAACGTCGGCTTCAG
>JAWVFY010000244.1:0-3283 GCA_033855575.1 Solirubrobacteraceae bacterium | reverse complement strand
GAGCTCTGACGGCGTCGCTATCCGGTCGCTGCCGTCCTCGGCGTCATAGGTGTTGACGAAGCGGCGAACCTGCTCGAGATCGCCGGGTGCGGGGTTGGAGGCCATGGGTCTGTGTCACCAGCAATTCCAGTTGACAGGTTAGCTCACCATCTATACTGTTATGTAGGTTACAACGATCCGATCCGAGGAGCAAGCGCATGATCGTCCCCTCCCAGCTGCAGGTCCTCGCCGCTCAGAGCATCGCGCCGCCCTCCCCGGGCCCGCGCGTCCCGCGCCGTCGGCGGCGCACGGGGGACTCCACCGACCTGGCCATCCGGGTGGCCGGGCGGCGCGACGCCTGCGCGATCCGCGCGCTCGAGCTGCTCGACGACCACCCGCTGAGCGACGGCCCGCGGCTGCTGGCCGAGCTGGGAGGCGTGCCCGTCGCGGCGATCGCGGTGGCGGACGAGAGCATCGTCGCCGATCCGTTCGAGAGGACCGCGGGCGTGATCGACCTGCTGCGGATCCGCGCCCGCCAGCTGCGGGGCGCCGAGACGCTGCGACGCCCGCCGCGCCTGGCGCTGCTCGAGCGCCTGGCGCGCTGACGCCTTCTCAGTCCGGGATCAGGCCGTCGCCGGTGAACTGCTCGCCGGCCTCGGCGAACGTCAGGTCGGGCGGCGGCAGGATCAGAGCCGACTCGGTCAGCTCGTCGTCGGAGAGCTCGGCGCCCGAGTCGCGCACGAAGGCCAGCAGCCGGTCGTAGCTGCGGTGAAAGGAGGCCTCGTCGCCCGACTCGACGGCCGTGACGCAGGCGTTGTCGAGCTCGTTGAGCTCGTCGACCTTCGCGTCGTCGACGTCGTACTGGCCCTCGGTGGCGATACGGACGATCACGCGCTCTTGCCCTCTTCGATCTGCGGAGCGTCCGGCGCGCCCGACCCCAGCTCGGCCTTCATCTTCGACAGCTCGTCGTCGACTGAGCTCGACGTGGTGATCTCCTTGAGCTGGCGGTCGATGTCGTCCTCGCCCGAGCCGAGCTGCGTGAGGTCCTCGAACGTGCCGGCGGCCTCGAGCTCGGACACCGCGTCGGCGCGCGCCTTCATGTTCTCGGTCTTGTCGACCGCGCGCTGCATGGCCAGTCCCACGTCGGCCATCTGCTCGCCCACGCCGGTCGCGGCCTCCGAGATGCGCACCTGGGCCTCCGCGGCGGAGTACTGCGCCTTGATGACCTCCTTCTTGGTGCGGAAGGCCTCGATCTTGGTCCGCAGCTTCTTCTCGGACTCCGTCAGCTTCTCCTGCTGGCCGTCGAGCTCGGCGATCTGGCTGTCGAGCGTCTGCAGCTCACCCTGGATCGCCTGCTTGCGCTCGAGCGCCTGGCGGGCCAGGTCCTCCTGGCCGGCGGCCAGCGCCTGGCGCGCCTGGGTGTCGAGTTTGACGACGCCCTGCTCGAGCTTGTCGGACTGCATCTGCAGCCGCTTCTTGGCGGTGACGACGTCGGCGATGCCCTTCTTGACGTTCTGAAGCGACTCGAGCTGCTTCTGATAGCTGTAGTCGAGCGTCTCCGCCGGATCCTCGGCCCGGTCGAGCAACTTGGAGACTTTGGCTTTGACAACGGTGGAAAAGCGGCCGCCGAGTCCCGGCATGTGGCCTCCTGAAAGCGAGTGAACGGTCTGGCCTGCAAGCCTACCGGCCATGGACCCCCGTCCCGTGGCCCGCTCGCGCTCGATCCTCGTCAAGTGGATGGGCCTCGACGACGCCAACTCGGCGGGCTTCGTCCACGGCGGGACCGTGATGTACCTCTGCGACGAGGCCGCCGGGCTGGCCGCGGTGCGCCACAGCGGCCTGCGCTGCGTGACGGCGGGCATGGACCGGATGACCTTCCTGCTGCCCGTCAACGTCGGGGAGCTGCTGACCCTGGAGGCCTCGGTCAACGCGGCGTGGCGCACGTCGATGGAGGTCGGCGTCCGCGTCACCGCCGAGGACGTGCGCACCGGCGACAAGCGCCACACGAGCACCGCCTACCTGACGATGGTCGCGCTGGACGAGAACGCGCGGCCGATCGAGGTCCCGCCGCTGGCCTGCGAGTCAGACGACGAGCGCCGCCGCGAGCACGAGGCCCAGCTGCGGCGCGCCAACCGCCTGGCCGAGCGCGAGCAGATCCTGCGCCACCGCAAGACCCAGGGCGAGCCGGCGCCTTAACGCGTCGTTCGCGGTCAGCCCGCGGCCCAGTCCGCCGTCGCCGTGGTGGTGGTCCCGTCGGCAACGGTGAGGGTCGCGGCCGGCGCCTGGCCCGGCGCGAACGTGTGGGTCACCCGCCGGCCGCTGGCCGTCGCGCCGTCCGCGAACGTCCAGTCGCGGCGCAGCAGGCGATGGTCGCCGCCCTGAGCGCGAGCGATGAACGCGTAGGTGTCCGGACCGGTCTGGGCCGCCACGATCCGCGGCCGCAGGGCCGGGTAGACACGGACCACCAGCTGCCAGGTGGCGACCTTGCCGTCCTGCGCCGGCGCGGTGAGGCTGACCGTGTACGTGCCCGGCGTGTAGTCGTGGGTGAACCGCGTGCGCTTGTCGCCCGCGACGTCGGCGCCCGTCCCGTCGCCGAAGTCGACGTGGACGGGCGCGGCCCTGCCGCCGCCGGGCAGCCCCGGCCGGGCGTAGACGAACGCCTCGTCGTAGATGGCGGTGAAGGTGACTGGGAGGGTGCCGCCGGCGCCTGCGTCGCCCCAGGTGGGATCGGCCATCGCCTGGACGCCGGGCCGCAGGGCCTGCTCGAAGCGCGTCGGCAGCGGCCTGCCCACGGCGGTGTCGACGGGGAAGCCGAGGGCGCGGACGTTGGCCGCCTGGTCGGCGATCACCTGATCGCCGGCCTGCGGGGCGATGTTGTAGATGTTGTGATCGGAGTCGTAGAGCGACGTGAAGCCCCACGTCCAGGCCGGGTAGAAGTACCCCCAGTCGTCCTGGCCCTTCGACAGCGTCACGATCATGTCGGCACCGGTGGTCGCGTCGGCGATCGCCGCGCGGATCTCCGGGAACGGCTCGCCCGGCATCGACAGGAACACGTCCTTCCCGATCCGCAGGCCGGTGACGTCGGCACCGATGACGTTGCCGGTCAGGTAGGGCGGATCGGTGCTGCGGTCGATCGGGTACTCGCCGCTCTGCGCGAAGAGCTGCTGCTTCTGCGCGTCGGGCAGCCGGTTGGCCTCCACGAGCGCGAGCAGCGCTGGGTTGGTCCCCGCCACCTGGGTGAAGTGGTTGGCGCTGGCGACCGTGTCGTCGGTGATCCAGTGGGCCTGCGCCAGAGCCCGGCCGA
>JAWVFY010000243.1:0-5378 GCA_033855575.1 Solirubrobacteraceae bacterium | reverse complement strand
CAACATCACCGACGCTGACATCTGGCTGCCCAATCCCAACCCGGCGAAGCTGCACATCAAGATCGAGAACGGCGATCTCAAGGAGGCGGGCGGCGCGGCCAGCGCAACCGTGCCGATCTTCCCCGGCGTCTTCCTCACCCAGCTGCGGTTCAACGTCGTCACCGATCCGCTGACGCTCAAGGGGGGGGCGGGGTTCACCGCGCTCGAGATCCTGACCGGCAACGTCGACCTCACGGTCCGGCCCGAGCCGCTGCTGCTGCGGCTGGACGGGTCGATCGGGGTGGCCGGGATCACGCTCGGCAACGCGTTCGTGCAGTACGACGAGGCCCAGCACTCGACGCTGACCTTCGGCGGGCACTTCGGCTATGACTTCGGCCCGGTCTCGGCGGCCGCCGATCTCAGAGGCGGCATCTCCCCAACGGGGGATTTCTACATCGAGGGCAAGGGGCATGCGTGCCTCGGGTTCTGTCTCGGCGTCGATGCCCTGGTCTCGAACATCGCGGTGGCGGCGTGCGGCACCATCGACCTGGCCATCACCTCCGTGTCGGCCGGCTTCGCCTTCACCTTCGCCGGTCCGAGCCTCGACGTGTTCACGGGCTGTGACCTGGGCGCCTACATCCCAGCGGTCTTCAAGACCCGTGACGGCCCGTCGCTGCGCGCCGACTCGCGAAGTGTGGGCACGCTGACCGTCGCGCCCAACACCCAGCAGGCGGCGTTCCGCTTCAAGGCGTTTCCCGGATCGGCCGGGACGCCGGTGGTCACCATGACCGCGCCGACTGGACAGCAGTTCGCCACCACCGCGACGCCCGGCGACTACGTCTTCTCGCCGCCCGGGCCGGTCGGGGTCAGCGGCGGCGGCTTGACCAAGGCTCCGAGCGCGCTCGTGGACCAGGACCCGGTCGACCACATCACGACGTTCCTCGTGGCCAATCCGCCGGCCGGCGATTGGAAGGTCTCGGTCGACCCGAGCGGCCCGGGCGTGGCGAGCGCCGACGTGGCCACCGGTGCGCACCTGCCCGACGCGACGCTGCAGGCGAAGGTCGAGCCGGCCACGCTCCCCAGCGGCGGGGGCGTCAAGATCGGCGCGCAGAGCTTCGCCGCCGGCACGACGACCGCGCGCGCGGCGGCCAGCAAGGCGCGCCGGCCGAAGATCGCTCCGCAGATCGTCCGCGCACTGGCCAAGCTGCCCTCCCTTGAGGACAGGCGCCTGCGGGGTGTCGTGCTGAACGTCCCGGCCGGCCTCGACGGGAAGCTGACATTGCTCGACTCCGGCCCGAACGGCGTGAACGTCGTCCGCACCATCACCCTCACCAAGGCAGGCGGCAAGGTGCCGATCGCCTTCGACCCGAGTGCCGGCACCGGCCCGCACAAGCTGCGGGCGTTCATCACCCACGCCGACGGCGTTCCCCGCCAGGTCATCGACATCGGGAGCTTCGCCGGACCGCCGATGCCGACGCCCTCGCGCCCGGGCCTCAACGTCCATCGCGTCAACGGCGCCGTGGTCATCGACGTGCGGCCCGGAACCGCCGGTCCGCTCTCCGGTCCGGTGACGCGCTTCGAGCTGATCGCCTCGACGTCGGCCGGCCAGCGCATCCAGCGGTTCGTCGACACCGGCGGCGCCCGGCGGATGGCCCACGGCGGGTTCCGGGTCAACCTCGGCCGGTTCGCCGGGAACGTGAGCGTCAAGGCCACCGGCCGCATGCTCTACGGCGACTACGCCGGCACGAGCGCCAGCGACGTGCTGCACGGCCGCTGAGCGTCTACGCCGCTGCGGCGCCGGGCAGGACCCGCTGGGCCGCGGCGCGCAGGCGCTCGAGCAGGTCGGCGGTCTCGTCGTCGGCGCCCAGGGCGATCGCGCGCTCGGCGGCCGCGGCGGCCTCCGACGTGCGGTCGGTCCGCGCGAGCGCATGGGCGTACCGCGCCCAGGCCTGCTCGGACTCGGGCTCGAGGTGGGTGGCCTGCTCGCAGGCGCTGACCTCGCCGCCAATGTCGCCGGCCAGGTGGTAGGCCAGCGCGAGGTCGAGCAGGCCGACGACGCTGGGCTCCAGCCTCCGCGCGTGCTCGAGCGCGGCGATCGCGGCCTCGCGGTCCATCAGGCGCAGGCGCAGGCGCCCGACCCGCTCCCACGCGCCGGCGTCGCCCGGGGCGCGCGCGGCGCTGCGCTCGGCGGCCTCCGCAGCGAGGTCGATCGCGCCCATGTCCTCGTAGATGCGCGCGGCGAAGCGGTGCGGGCTCGGCCGCTCGCCCTCCACGCGCGTCCAGTCGCGCACGGCGCGGCCGGCGGCGTTGAGGTCCCCGGCCTGCCAGAAGGCCATCGTCATCATCCGCAGGACCGCGGTGTTGTCGGGATCGGCGTCGCGGGCGTAGATCAGGCGCTGCGCGGCGAGCTTGTAGTCGCCGTCGGTCATCGCGTGCTGGGCGGCGGCCATAAAGCGCTGCACGCGGTCGGCCCCGGGGTCGGGCTTGGAGAAGTCGACGAACTGCAGGGACCCGGCCGGGATCGTGCGCACGCCGGGCGCGAACTTCACGCGGGCCCACTGCTGGATGTCGTCGCCGTCGCCGGTGAAGTAGACGCCGGTCACGCTGCCCACGCCCCACTCGGGGTAGGACAGGCAGCGCGCGTAACGGTGCACGACGGAGTGGTCGGGGACCTGGCCGGCGAACGGGTCGTGGCGCTTCTTGTCCTTCTCGGCCGCCGCGGCGTTGCGGGCCGCCTCGTAGGCACGCTGGCCCTCCTCGGCGCGCCGCGCGCGAGCGGCCGCGGCGCTGACCTTGACGGCGTTGCGCGAGACGCGCCCGCCGCGCGAGTCCTCGGCCAGCGACTCGAGCTGATCGGCGGCCTCGTTGATCGCCTTGAGGTGGCGCTCGTGCTCGAACTGCTTGCCGGGCGGCGCGATGTCCGGATGCCAGATCTTGGCCTGCCGGCGGCGCGCCAGCTGGACGTCGCGCTTCTCGAAGGGCGGCTCCAGCTCCAGCAGGAGCAGCGACTGCTCGATGTCGAGGAACTGCGCCATGGGACCCCGGGGACGTTAGCGCCGGGACCCCGCGCGGGCCAGCCGCGGACCACGAGTCCATCCGGCCTCCGGCCGGGGGGGACCCGCCTCCGGCCGAGGGCACCGACCGCGAAGCGGTTGGTCTTTGGCGGCCTCCGGCACCCCTAGTGCTGGGCGCTGAGCTTGGGGATCGGGACCGCCCACAGCGGCCCGGCGTCGTTGCCGTCGTAGGTCACGAACCCGCCGCCGTCGGCGGCCGCGCCCGCCTGCAGGTTGAACCCGGTGTCGTGCGTGGCCCGCACGAGGGTCCGCTCCGCGCGCCACGTGGTCCCGCCGTGGCCCGAGACCCGTATGCGGATCGGGTCGGTCCGGCCGCCGTGGGTGCCGTTGGCGATCCACACCGCCTCCACGTGGCCGCCCGGATCCTCGAAGACGTCGCGGAAGATCACGTCGTCTTCAACGGCGGTGCTGCTGAGAGCGACCGCGGGCTTGAACGAGCCGGTCGTCGGGTCGTAGCGGCGCGCGACGTACTGATCGGAGAACGGGTGGGAGAAGTGGCGCTTGGCCATCAGGACCACGCCCGCGGGCCCCGTCGCCATCCGCAGCTCGGTGAGCGCGCCGAGCGACTGGGTCTGGCCCCACGAGGCCACGTCGTTGACGTCGCCGGCACCCGACCACATGCGCCAGAAGCCGTGGTGCAGGTCGTCGAAGGCGACGAGCGGGGTCGTCTGGCCGGCAAAGCCGATCGTGCCGTCGTAGTCCTGGGAGACGCCCTCGCCAACATGCGCGCTGGCGGTCGCCGGCAGCCCGCTCAGCGAGGCCGCCTGGAAGCTGACGCCGGCGGTGACGACGTCGTCAGCCAGCGCCACCACGTCGGTTCCCGGCCACGCCACGGCCTGGCCGGGCTCGATGCCGCCGATGACGCGTGGCGCGGCGAACGTGGTGCCGCCGTCGGTCGAGACGACCGCATAGGTCCCCTCGCCGGGGCCACAGCAGCGATGGGCGATCAGCACGACGGCCGTCCCGACCATCAGCACCTGCGGCTCGCCGAAGGACTCGAGCGGCAGCGAGATCGTCGTCTGATGCTGGCAGGCCCGCGCGCCGCGCGGCACACGGCAGTAGACCAGCGGATCGTCGCCGGACCGATTGACGTCCCAGGCGAAGTGGCCCGTCCCGGCTGCGTCGACGGCGACGTTGGGCTTCTTGGCGTTGTGATCGGCCGTCAGCTTGAACGGCTTGCCGCCCAGCCAGCGTGGCTGCGCCGCGCCGGCCGGCGCGGCCGCCGACAGGCAGAAGAGGGCGAGCACGATCACGATCCGGGGCATCGGGCGAGCCTAGACTGATTGCCGATGTCCGCGCAATACGTCTTCACCATGCACCGCCTCACCAAGGCCTATCCGCCCGACAAGGAGGTGCTCAAGGAGGTCACGCTGGCCTTCTACCCGGGCGCCAAGATCGGCGTGCTCGGCTACAACGGCTCGGGCAAGTCGACCCTGCTGAAGATCATGGCGGGGATGGACACCGAGTACCGCGGCGACGCCCAGCTCGCACCCGGCGCGACCGTCGGCATCCTCGAGCAGGAGCCCCAGCTCGACCCCGGCAAGGACGTCAAGGGCAACGTCGAGGACGGCGTTGCCGAGACCAAGGCGCTGCTCGACCGCTTCAACGAGCTGGCGGCCAACTACTCCGACGACACCGCCGACGAGTTCGCTCGCCTGCAGTCCGAGATCGACGCCAAGAACGCATGGGACCTCGACTCCCAGCTCGAGCACGCGATGGACGCGCTGCGCCTCCCGCCGTCGGACGCCGACGTGACCAAGCTCTCGGGCGGCGAGCGGCGGCGCGTCGCGCTCTGCCGGCTGCTGCTCAGCCAACCCGACCTGCTGCTGCTCGACGAGCCGACCAACCACCTCGACGCCGAGTCGGTCGCCTGGCTGGAGACCCACCTCGCGGAGTACCCGGGCACGATCGTCGCCGTCACCCACGACCGCTACTTCCTCGACAACGTCGCGGGCTGGATCCTCGAGCTCGACCGCGGCCGCGGCATCCCCTACGAGGGCAACTACTCGGCGTGGTTGGTGCAGAAGGCCAAGCGCCTCGAGCAGGAGGAGAAGACCGAGGTCGCGCGCCAGAAGACGATCGCCTCCGAGCTCGACTGGATCCGCCAGAACCCCAAGGGCCGCCAGACCAAGCAGAAGGCCCGCATCAACAACTACGAGGCACTGCTCGCCCAGGAGTCCAGCCTCAAGCTCGACAACGTCCAGATCCACATCCCCGCCGGCCCACGCCTGGGCGACACGGTCGTGCGCGCCGAGGGGCTGCGCAAGGGCTTCGGCGACCGGCTGCTGATCGAGGACCTCGAGTTCGACCTCCCGCGCGGCGGCA
>JAWVFY010000242.1:0-4691 GCA_033855575.1 Solirubrobacteraceae bacterium | reverse complement strand
AGACGGCGGCGGCACCCATGTTCTCCTCGAGGTGGCCGACCGACGACGTGCCGGGGATGAGCAGGACGTGCTCGCCGCGGTGCAGCAGCCAGGACAGCGCCACCTGCGATGGCGTCGCGTCGTGCTTGGCGGCCACCGAGCCGATCGCCCGGTCCTCGGCGATCGCCTGGGGGCCGCCGGTGAACGCCGAGCCGAGGGGGAAGAACGGGACGAACGCGATGCCGCGCTGCGCGCACAGCCGCAGGACGTCCTCGCCGTCGCGGAGCATGATGTTGTAGGCGTTCTGGACCTCCCCGAGCTCGACGAGCTCGAGCGCCGCCTCGATGTCGGCCGCCGAGGCGTTGCTGAGGCCGATCGACTCGATCTTGCCCTCGCGGCGCAGGTCCTCCATCGTGCCGAGCTGGTCGGCCAGCGGGACGCCGGGCCGCTCGCCGGCCGGCATCAGGCGCAGGTTGACCAGGGCCAGCGAGTCGACCCCCAGCGTCGCGAGGTTGGCCTCGACACCGGCGCGCAGCTCCTCCGGGCGCTGAGCGGCCAACCACGCGCCCGCGTCGTCGCGCCGCGCGCCCACCTTCGAGACGAGCCGCAGCTCGGCGGGGTAGGGGTACAGGGCCTCGCGGATCAGCTCGTTGACGACGTCGGGGCCGTAGTACTGCGAGGTGTCGATGTGGTCGACGCCGAGCTCGACGGCGCGGCGCAGCACCGCGCGGGCAGCGTCGGGGTCGCGGGGCGGGCCGAAGACGCCGGGGCCGGCGAGCTGCATCGCGCCGAAGCCGATGCGCCTGACGCTGTGAGGGCCGAGGGGGGCGGTCTGGTTGAAGGTCATGCCACAAGGCTGCAGTACGCTCGCCTCGAGGACAAGAGGGCCATTCATCGTGGGACCAGCAGCACCACCTTCAGAGCAGCGCCGCGCGGAGCTCTCAGACTTCCTGCGTCACCGGCGCGCCCAGGTCACACCACAGGACGCGGGCCTCGAGCCCGGCGGCCGTCGGCGCACGCCCGGACTGCGGCGCGAGGAGGTCGCCCAGCTCGCCGGTGTCGGCCTGTCCTGGTACACGTGGCTCGAGCAGGGCCGTGACATCAAGCCCTCGGCGCAGGTGCTTGACGCCCTCGCCCGCGTGCTCGCACTCGACAGTGGCGAGCGCGCTCACCTCTTCCATCTCGCTCGCGTCGAGCTGCCGTTGCCCTCGCGCGACTACCTCGACAACCCGCCGCCGGAGCTCGTGGCTCTGGTGGACGAGCTCGCGCCGCACCCCGCCTACCTGCTCGGCCCGCGCGCCGACGTGCTGGCCTGGAACCGCGGTGCGGCCGCGCTGCTCGGCAGCCCGACGGCGGCGCCCGACGGCCGCACGAACGCGTTGTGGTGGATCTTCACGCGCCCCGAGCCGCTCGGTCCGCAGACCGAGCAGACTGCCCGCAGCACGCTGGCCCGCTTCCGGGCCGAGCACGCGCGGCGGATCGGCGATCCCGATTTCACCGCGCTGATCGAGGCGCTGGAGCGCGAGAGCGCGATGTTTCGCGAGCTCTGGCCGAAGCACGAGGTGCTCACCGGCCAGTTCGGGACGAAGACCATCGAGCACCCCGAGCTGGGGACGCTGCGCCTGCGCCACCTGCAGTCGATCCCGAGTGAGCACCCCGACCTGAGGCTCACGCAGTTCACCCCGGTCGACGCCGCGACGCGGGCGGCCCTCGCGAGCATCCAGTAGCCGATCCGTGGCGACGGAGAGGACGGGTACGCTTGCCTGCGGTCCAGCTGATCGGAGCTTGAAGTGGTCTGCGCAGCGTGTGGGGTTGCCAACAAGGAGGAGGCGAAGTTCTGCAACGAGTGCGGAACGGGGCTGGCTCTGCGCTGCCCGGGATGCGGCGCCGCGCACCGGCCGGGACAGAAGTTCTGCGAGGAGTGCGGGACGGCGCTGGTGGGCAGAGCCCAGGCCGCGCCGGCCGGTGAGGCCGCCGGGACCGCCGAGCTACGGCTGGTCTCGGTCCTGTTCGTCGACCTGGTCGGCTTCACCGCGTTGTCGGAGGCACGCGAGGCCGAGGACGTGCGCGAGCTCCTCGGCGGCTACTTCGACTCGGCGCGGACGATCGTGGAGCGCTACGGCGGGGTGGTCGAGAAGTTCATCGGCGACGCGGTGATGGCGGTGTGGGGGGCGCCGCAGGCGCGGGAGGACGACGCCGAACGGGCGGTGCGGGCGGCGCTGGAGCTCGTGGACTCGGTGGCGGTGTTCGGCGAGGAGGTCGGTGCCGCCGACTTGCGGGCCCGGGCCGGCGTGGTCACCGGGCAGGTCGCGGCGCTCGACAGCCCGGGGGAGGGCCTGGTCGTCGGCGACCGGGTCAACACCGCATCCCGGGTGCAATCGGCGGCGACGCCCGGCTCGGTCTTCGTCGACGAGGTGACGAGGCAGGTCACCTCGGCCGCGGTCGTCTACGAGGACGCGGGCGAGCACACGGTCAAGGGCAAGGCCGAGCCGCTGCGGCTCTGGCAGGCGGTCCGGGTGGTCGGCGGCGTCGGCGGGTCCCAGCGCGAGCAGGGCCTGGAGGCGCCGTTCGTCGGCCGCGACGGGGACCTGCGACTGCTCAAGGAGCTCTTCCACGGCGCGCTCGAGCGCCGGTCGGCGCGGCTGGTCGCGGTCTCGGGGGAGGCGGGGGTCGGGAAGTCGCGGTTGCGCCGCGAGTACTTCAACTACGTCGACGGGCTGGCCGAGACCGTGCTGTGGCATCTGGGCCGCTGCCTGTCCTACGGCGAGGGCGTCGCCTACTGGGCCCTGGCCGAGATGGTGCGCCAGCGCCTGGGCATCGCCGAGGACGCGGCGGTCGAGGACGCCGCCGAGAAGCTGGCGATCGGGCTGGAGCGATGGGTGCCCGACGCCGGCGACCGGCAGTTCCTGGCACCGCGGCTGGGGGCGTTGCTCGGGGTCGCCGAGCCCGGCCTCGGGCGCGAGGAGCTGTTCGCGGGCTGGCGGCTGTTCTTCGAGCGGCTGGCCGCCCACGAGCCGGTCCTGCTGGTCTTCGAGGACGTCCAGTGGGCCGACAGCGGGCTGCTGGACTTCATCGAGCAGCTGCTCGACTGGTCGGCCGCGAGCCCGATCTTCGTCCTGACGCTCGCGCGGCCCGAGCTGGCGGCGGGCCGCGAGGGCTGGCCGGCGGGCCGGCGGGGCGCGACGCTCCTCGGCCTCGAGCCGCTCGACGATCGGGCGATGCGCGAGATGCTCGACGCGCTGGTCGACGGGCTGCCCGAGGAGGCGGCGCGACGGATCGTCGCCCGGGCCCAGGGCGTCCCCCTCTACGCGATGGAGACGGTCCGGGCGCTCGCCGACCGCGGCGTGCTGACCGAGCGTGACGGGCGGCTGCTGCTCGAGGGCGAGCTCGGCGAGCTCGACGTGCCGGCCAGCCTGAGCTCGCTGATCGCGGCGCGCCTGGACTCGCTCGAGCCGGCGGAGCGAGGCCTGGTCAAGGCGATGTCGGTGTTCGGCGGCGCGTTCCCGCGCGCGACCGCCGCGGCGCTCGGCGACATGCCCGAGGATCAGCTCGACACCACGCTGGCGAGCCTGGTCCGCAAGCAGGTCCTGATGATCCGCGCCGACCGGCTGTCTCCCGACCAGGGCCAGTACGTGTTCTCGCAGGGGCTTCTGCGCACGGTGGCCTACGAGACGCTCTCCCGGCAGGAGCGCAAGCCTCGCCATCAGGCCGCGGCACGGCATCTGCGCAGCGCGTTCGCCAACGACGGCGAGGAGGTTGCCGAGGTGATCGCCTCGCACTACCTCGACGCCTACCACGCTGCCGCCGACGATCCCGACGCCGACGAGCTGCGCGCGGAGGCCTTGGCGGCCCTGCGGCGTGCCGCCGTGCGCGCAGCCTCCGTCGGCGCGCCCGAGCGGGCCGAGCGCGCCTACCTGACCGCGAGCGAGCTGGCCGACGGCGAGCAGGAGCGGATGGAGCTCATCGAGGCGGCCGGAGAGCTGGCGCTGCAGTCGGGGCGCCACGAGGCGGCCCTGGAGCTGCTGGAGGGCGTCGCGGCCGCGCATCGCGAGGCCGGCCGCGAGCGCGACGCCGCCCGCGTGGCGGGGAAGATCGGCCTGGCCCTGCACCGGATGGGGCGCAACGAGGAGGCGGCCGAGCGGATCTACGCCGCGCTGCAGACCGTGGGCGCCGACCAGCTCGATGCCCTGGTGGGCGAGCTCAACCGGGTGCTGACCCGCGCGCTGGTGTGGGCGGGTGACTACGAGCGGGCGGCCCCGCACCTCAACACGGCGTTGGAGATCGCCCAGGCGCTCAAGCTGCCCGATCTGCTCAGCGACGCGCTCACCACACAGGCGGTCATGTACGTGCAGATCGGCCGCGCGGAGGAGGGCCGGCTGCTGATGGAGGGGGCCGTGGCGATCGCCGAGCAGCACGGTCTCACCGAGATCCTCCTACGGGCGCAATCCAACGTCGGCAACCTGTACCTGCAATGGGACCTCCCCGATGCCAAACAGGAGTGCGAGTCCTCGCTGGCGCTGGCCCGCCGGCGCGGCATCCGGTTCGCCGAGAGCGGGAGCGCCGGCAACCTGATGACCGTCGAGCTCTTCGCGGGGCGCTGGCACGAGGTCGACCGTCTGGCTGCCGAGCTGCTGGAGGGCGTCGCGGCCGCGCATCGCGAGGCCGGCCGCGAGCGCGACGCCGCCCGCGTGGCGGGGAAGATCGGCCTGGCC
>JAWVFY010000241.1:0-4703 GCA_033855575.1 Solirubrobacteraceae bacterium | reverse complement strand
GCCTACAACGCCAACAACGGGCTGCCCTTCGTGCCCACCCGCTCGCTGAACGTCGAGGTCGACAACGGCGCCGAGCTCGTGCCGGGCAACGAGGTGCGCTCGGGCGGCTTCCGCATCGGTGTCGTGGAGGACATGACGCCCAGGAAGCTGCGCGACGGCAAGGTCGGCGCCGTGCTCAAGCTCAAGCTCGACCAGAAGTTCGGCGCGGTGCCCGTCGACTCTCGGGTCATCATCCGGCCGCGGTCCTCACTCGGACTGAAGTACGTCGAGTTCCAGCGCGGCCGCTCCAAGCGGACGCTCCCCGATGGCGGCGTCCTGCCGGTGGGCCAGACCAAGGTGCCGGTCGAGCTCGACGAGTTCTACAACATGTTCGACGCCAAGACCCGGCGCGCCTCGCAGGTCGACCTGCAGGGCTTCGGCGACGCCTTGGACGGCCGCGGCGCCGACCTCAACACGACGATCCAGCGCGCGCCGGGCTTCTTCGGGCACCTCGCCTCGGTGATGCACAACCTGTCGCTGCCCCAGACACAGCTCTCGGAGTTCTTCAAGCAGCTCGACACCACCGTGCGCGTCATCGCGCCGATCTCGAAGATCAACGCGCACGTGTTCACCAGCGCGGCGACGACCTTCGAGGCCATCTCGCGCGACCCGCAGGCGCTGAAGGACACGATCACCAAGAACGTGCCGGCGCTGAAGGCGGGCACGGAGTCCTTCCGCGTCCAGCGCCCGTTCCTGGCCGCGACGGCGGCGTTCTCCCACGACCTGCGCTACGCCGCGGTCGACCTGCGTGACGCCCTGCCCAGCCTGAACTCGGCGCTGAAGGTGGGGACCCCGGTCACCCAGCGCTCCACGCAGATGGACCAAGAGCTCCAGGACACGCTCGGTGCGCTGCAGAACCTGGCCGAGACGCCGACGACCAACGGCGCCGTACGCGGCCTGCACGCGACCGTCGACACGCTGCAGCCCCAGCTGCGGTTCCTCGGGCCCTACATCACCGTCTGCAACTACTGGACGACGTTCTGGACGTTCACCGCCGAGCACTTCACCGCCCCGGACAGCACCGGCGGTGCCGAGCGCGCGCTGCTCAACGACTCCAACGGCGACCCCGACAACGTCACGTCGCAGGGCGCCAACGAGTTCGTCCACGGCGCGGTCGGCGACCCGGTCAACAACGCCAAGAACGGCGGGCGCCCGCAGCACGTCCACAACAACACGACGGGCGGCTACGCGATCCATCCCGACGGCCGGGCGGACTGCATGAAGGGCCAGCAGGGCTACGCCTACGGCCTCAACCGGTTCCGGCCGAAGGGCTATGACGCCTACGCGCGCGCTGTCGTCGACCAGCCGGTGTTCTCCGACACCCCGGACTTCGGCCCGACCTACAAGAGCTACGACAAGAACGGCCACGGCGTCGGCCTCGGGCCCGATCGCGTCCCGGCCGGCGAGACGTTCACCCAGAACCCGGGCGGCACGGCGGTGCAGCTGCCGGCGGGCGGCCTTCCCAACCAGATCCAGAAGAACCCATGAGGCGCACCCAGGGCCCCCGCTTCAGCATCTTCCAGGTCGGCCTGGTCACCCTGATCCTGCTCGGGATCGGCGTCTACCTGGGCTTCAGCAAGTCGATCCCGTTCCAGCATCACTACACGATCGGCGCGGTCTTCCGGACGGCCAACAACGTCAAGCCCGGGTCGTTCGTGCGGATCGCCGGCGTCAACGTCGGCAAGGTCACCGACGTCCAGCGCGTCGACGGCGACCAGCAGGCCGCGCTGGTCAAGATGCGCATCGACTCGCGCGGGCTGCCGATCCACAAGGACGCCTCGCTGGCCATCCGGCCGCGGATCTTCCTGGAGGGCAACTTCTTCGTCGACCTCAACCCGGGCTCGCCGTCCTCGCCGGCGATCTCCGACGGCGACACGATCCCGATCAACCAGACGCACTCCCCGGTCCAGCTCGACCAGATCCTCACCAGCCTGCAGGGCCCGACGCGCCATCAGCTCCAGCAGCTGCTCGACGAGCTCTCCACCGGCCTGGACCGCAGCGGCGGAGCGGGCTTCAACCGCTCGATCCGCTACTGGGAGCCGGCCTACAAGAACTCGGCGATCGTCGCCGACGCACAGCTCGGCGAGAACCCGCACGACCTGTCGGGCTACCTCAAGAGCTCGGGCCAGGTCGCCGCGGCGCTCAACCGCAACCCGCCGGCGCTGGCCGACCTCATCACGCAGTTCGACATCACCGCCAACGCCTTCGCCCGCGAGCAGTCCTCGCTGTCGAGCGCGATCGCCGAGCTGCCGCGCACGCTGCACGCCGGGATGCCGGCGCTGGCGGCGCTGGACGCCGCGTTCCCGCACCTGCGCCGCTTCATCACCGCCTGGCGGCCGGCCACGCGGTCCTCCGGCCCGGCGATCTCCGCGAGCACGCCGCTCGTCCAGCAGCTCCAGCAGCTCGTGTCGCGGCCCGAGCTGCGCGGGCTCGTCTCGGCGCTGCGCCCGACCGTTCCCGCGCTGACCAACCTCAACGTGCGCCTGCCCGCGCTCTACGAGCAGGTCCGGGCGGCGTCGAGCTGCCAGAACCAGCAGATCCTGCCGTGGACCAAGGACACGGTCCAGGATCCGGTGTTCCCGTCCGTCGGCCCGGTCTACGTCGAGTCGACCAAGTCGCTGGGCGGCCTGGCCGGCGAGAGCCGTGCGGGCGACGCCAACGGGCAGTGGTTCCGCGTGCTGCTCACCGGCGGCAACTACACCTATCCCGAGCCCGCCGGCCAGTTCCTGCAGAGCACGTCGCCGCTGCTGGGCGTCAACCCGGCGCCGCCGGCGACGAAGACGCCCTACATGCCCAACGTGCCGTGCGAGACGCAGCAGAAGCCCGACCTGCGCTCGACGCCGGCGACGCTGTCGGCCAACCAGCACCGGGTCAACGTCACCGATCCGGTGGGCTGGGCGAAGTTCCGTGACGCTGCGATCAGCCAGATCCAGGCCAAGTCGCTGGCCGAGCACCCCAACGCCCAGGACGCCACGATCCTCAACAACGCGCTGGACGCGCTGAAGAAGTGACCGCGATCCGCAAGCACGTCAGGGACTTCGTCGCGATCATCGTGCTCGTCGTGGCGGCGGGCGCGGTGGCCGTCTACGTCCTGCACCACGAGCGGCTGCGCTTCCCGCTGATCGAGAGCTCGCCCTTCCACCTCAACGCCGAGTTCTCGACCGCGCAGGCGGTGACGCCCGGCCAGGGCCAGACGATCCGCGTCTCCGGCGTGCGCATCGGCGACATCGCCGGCACCTCGCTGCACGACGGCGTCGCCACCGTGTCGTTCGACATCGATCCGCAGTACAAGAACCTCGTCCACACCGACGCGACCGCGCTGCTGCGGCCCAAGACCGGCCTGAAGGACATGTTCGTCGAGCTCAACCCGGGCTCCAACCGGGCGCCGGTGGCCAGGGAAGGCTGGACGATCCCGGTCAACAACACGCTGCCCGACATCAACCCCGACGAGGTCTACGCGGCGCTCGACGGCGACACCCGTGACTACCTCAAGCTGCTGATCAACGGCGCGGGCCTCGGCCTGAAGGGCCGGGGCGCGGACCTGCAGGACGTCTTCCGGCGCTTCGAGCCGACCCATCGCGACCTCGCGCGGGTCACGACGGCGGTTGCCGCCCGGCACGCCAACCTCAAGCGGCTGATCACCAAGCTCAACACGCTCAACACGGCGCTGGCGGGCAAGAGCAACCAGCTGGCCGACCTGGTCGGGACCTCCGCCCAGGTCTTCCGCGCCTTTGCCTCCGAGGAGGGCAACGTCAGCCGCGCCGTGCGCGACCTGCCCGGGGCGCTGCGCCAGACCACCGCCACGCTGGACAAGGTCACCGGCTACGCGAACGTGCTGTCGGGCGCGGCCGACGCGCTGACGCCCGTAGCGCCCAGTCTCGACGCCGCGAACCGCGCGACGACGCCCTTCGCCAAGGAGGCTGCGCCGATCGTCCGCGACCAGATCCGGCCGTTCGTGCGCGAGGCCCAGCCGCTGGTGCGCAACCTGCGCCCCGCGGCCGCGAACCTGGCCAAGGCGGCTCCGAGCCTGACCGGCAGCTTCACGGTCCTCAACCACCTGTTCAACATGATCGGCTACAACCCGAACGGGACCGAGGGCCCGTCGGTGGCCAGCCGCGACGAGGGCTTCCTCTACTGGATCGCCTGGCTCGACCACGACGGCGGCGCGCTGTTCTCGAGCTCTGACGCCAACGGTCCGTTCCGCCCGGTCACCTTCAGCGCGAGCTGCCAGACGCTCAAGCAGATCTTCTCCGAGAACGGGGCCGACCCGGTCTACTCGCTCGTCTTCGGCAAGCCGCTGTTCGACGCGGGGGTCTGTCAGTAGTGCAGAAACAGGCCCCTACCGTCGGCCGGCTGCTCACGATGGTGCTGTTCGCACTGTCGTGCTTCGGGCTGCTGCTGTTCCTGTGGCTGGCCTTCGGCGGGCCGGTGCCGCTCAAGCCCAAGGGCTACCGCTTCCAGGTGGCGTTCCCGGAGGCGACGCAGCTCGCCGAGCAGGCCGATGTGCGGATGGCCGGCGTGTCGGTCGGCAAGGTCACGCACAAGGACATCGCGCTGCGCACCCAGTCCAACCGGACGGTGGCGACGATCGAGCTCGACCCCGAGATCGCGCCGCTGCACGTCGACGCGCGGGCGACGCTGCGCCAGAAGACGCTGCTCGGCGA
>JAWVFY010000240.1:0-3623 GCA_033855575.1 Solirubrobacteraceae bacterium | reverse complement strand
AGCACGCGGCATCCGGTCAGGTCGATCTCGTTGCGGCTCATGTGCTCCTCGGTGTGGTTCGTGTGCGGCGGCGGGCGACGGCCTGGACCACGCGCATCACGGGCGTTGGTGGCCCCGGCGACAGCTCGTCGGACTGCACGCCGATGGCGTTGATGGTCATGGCGAGCATCTCGTAGTGGCCAACGAGCATGCAGATCTCGATCAGCTCGGCGTCGGAGCGGTCGGGGCGCAGTGCGGCCCACAGCTCGTCGGAGAGCGTGCGGTCCGCGTGGAGCTCGTCGGCGGCGCGCAGCAGCAGCGCCCGCGCCTGTGGCCATGCCGGGTCCTCCGGCCCGCTGCGCACGCGCTCGATGTCGGCAGCGGTCAGTCCCGCCTCGCGGCCGAGACGCTCGTGGTGGTGCCACTCGTAGTCGCAGTCGCAGTTGTGGGCGACGCGCAGGATCAGCAGCTCGGTGTCGTGGCGCTCGAGGGTCCCGCCGGGCATGAGGGTCCCCGCGAACCGCAGCCAGGGCCGGAACAGGCGCCGATGGCGGGCCAGCGTCGTGAAGACGTTCGGCGGACCGCCGCCGGTGGCCGCGCCCAGCGCACGGGTGATCGCGAAGTTCAGGCGGCCGATGTCGGCGCGTGTCCCGGGAGCGATCCGGGGGCGCGGCGAGACGCTCACCGTCGCGACCCTAGCGCAAGCGGCCGCCGGCTGCGAACGGCGACGTTCGCGACTACGGGCGCCCGGCGGCCGGCGATCAGGGCGCCGAGAACCGCGGCGCTCCGAGGGTCGGGAACAGGAGCTTGGAGGGCGTCGCCCCGCCGATCGACAGGGTGTTGGCCCCCGGAGGCGCCCCCTCCATCGCCATCGAGGTGCCGACGACGTAGAGGCGGAGCCTGTCCCCGGCAGCGAAGTGATTGCCGATCGGCAGGATCTCGATGTGGTAGCGCCTCGTCGTCTCCGGCAGCGCGGGAGTGAGCCCGGAGAAGTCGGTGTAGGGCTCGACGATGTCGCCCCGGCGATCCTTCAGCGACCGTGACCGGTCGATGTACGGATAGGCCGTGCGCAGCTGGCCTTGCGCCACCGGCTCGGCCGAGCCGTCCGGCGAGACGTCGGCCAGGATGGCGACCAGGTCGGTGAACGGGGCGGCGGAGGATGCGTAGACGTCGAGGCTGGCCGGGCCGACCGCGTCGATCGCGCCGGCCAGCGGCGCGGTCGTGTAGGTCAGCGAGCTGGGCTCGGAGAGCTGCATGTTCGCCAGGGCCGGGATCGTGTGCGCGAGGTTGTTGAGGGTCAGCGGCCCGATACCGGTCCCCCCCACGGTCGCCACCGTGTGCTGGTCGGTCTCGGTGGGCTCCGAGGGCGCGAACGGATAGGTCTGCTCGGCCTTCGACGCCACCGGTGCCGCCGACAGGGTCCCGTCGTTGAGCGACTGGGCCGTCGCGCTCTTGGTCGGCGAGAGGTACAGGCGCGTCCACCGCGTGCCGCCCAGCGGCCAGCGAGACCCAGACAGGTGCGTCCACTGCCCGTCGAGCAGCTTGCCCCGGCTGCCGTTGGACAGGTACGCGCTCACCGACGGCTCGGCGGCGATCCCGTTGTCGACGCCCCGCAGGTAATGGTCGAACCACCGGCTGTACTCGGTGAACGGGCCTGTGGGCCCGTCGGGGGTGTTGACGGGCCAGCCGTCGTGGGCGCCGAGCACGAGCAGATGGCTGCCGTACCGGCGCGTCGCCCGGTAGGCGAGGAACGCCCCGCGCGACTCGACGTCGTAGAAGCCGACGTCGGCGAGCACCGGGATTCTGTCGGCATCGCCCTTGAAGGTGCGGTCTCGCCAGTAGGCGTCCTCGGTGAAGTGGCCCTGCACCTGCGCCGGTGCGGACGCGTATCCATCGACCGCGTCGACGTTGCTCGCTGGGGGTTGGTTCTGGGCTCGGCCCGGAGCATCGGCGAGCCACGGTCCGAAGATCCCGCCCTCCACGTACAGCCCGGGCGCCGAGTTCTGGATGCCGCCGATCCAGAGCAGGTCGCGGTAGAGGTCGACGGTCCCGGACATCAGGGCGGCGGCCTTCACGCACGGCAGGTGCTCGTGCATCGAGTTGTAGACGACGATCGCGCTCGCCGAGAACCCGTACAGGCCGACGTTGGCGTCGCTCCAGGGCTGGTCGCACGCCCACCCGAGGAACTCGGCGAGGTCCTTCTGGTCGCGTGAACCCGTCGCGGTCAGCGCGCCCGCGCTCTGGCCGGTGCCGCGCCACTGCAGCTCGACGTAGTTGTACGCGCTGCCGGCGAACGGGTTGACGCCGTTGGTGAGCCCGTACGGCGTGTCCTCGACGATCAGCGGGCGCCTGACGATCGACCCGTCGCCCCCGAGCGTCGCGTGGAGCTTGACGCCGTCGTCGGCGGTGAACCACACGTCCTGGGTGACGAGCGCCGCGCGCGCACTGCTCGCGCCCAACGCGGCGAGCAGCGCCAACGACACCGCCAACGCCAATCTTCCCCTGCGCACGGCGAGGAGGCTCACACAGCCCACAACGACGCCGCCGCCGCGAACTTGCTGATTTGCGAACGGATGCGTTCGCAGCCCAGACCGCGCTGGCGTAGGCTCCGCAGCCGTGAAGGTCGAAGACGCTGTCAGCCAGCGGCTGCCGCGGGGACCACACCGGCTGACGCGCGAGCAGGTCGTGCAGTCGCAGCGCTCGCGCATGCTCCGGGCCATGGCCGAGGTGATGGCCGAGAAGGGCTACGCCGCCACCTCGGTGACCGACGTGCTGCGCAAGGCTCGGGTGTCGCGCGAGACCTTCTATCAGCAGTTCTCCTCCAAAGAGGACTGTTTCATGGGCGCCTTCGAAGCCGCGGTCGAGATCGTGCTCGACCGCGCGCGGGACACCCTGCCCGAGCAGGGCGCGCCGCTCGAGCGGTTCGGTCGCGGCCTGCGCGTCTATCTCGACGCGCTGGCCTCGCAACCCGCGTTCGCGAGGCTGTTCCTGATCGAGGTCTACGCGGCCGGGCCGAGCGTGGTGGAGCTTCGAGCGGTCCTGCAGCAGCGCTTCGCCGATGCCGTCAATCACCTCTTCGCGGCGCGCTCTGCCGCCGACCGGTTCGCCAACGAGGCACTGGTGGGGGCGATCGACGCGATGGTGACCGCCCGCATCGCGGCCGACGACCTCGACGGACTCCGGGCGCTCCACCGCCCCCTGATGCAGTACGCACGGCGCATGCAGGGCCGGCGGGGCGGGTGACGCCAAGTCACATTTGTAGTGCAGTGAGGTCGATGTGGTGCAGCGCGGCGTCGATGTAGCTGACCGCGAGCTCGGCGGCCATCGGCAGGTCGACGTCGGGCGCGCCGATCGCGAGGCGGGCGGCCTCGATGGCGACGCTTACGCTGAGGGCAGCCAGCGGTCGCGTGCTGGTGCCGAGCGCGAGGTCGTGCTCACGCGCGTAGTGGCCGAAGACCGCCGCCATGCGCTCCTGCAGCGCCGTGGTGAGCGCCTCACGCGCCGCGTGCGCAGGGCCGCTCGCCTGCCGTCCGAAGAGCAACTCGAACCCATCTGGATGCGCCGCGGCGTACTCGAAGAACGCCATCGTGTCGCGCCGCACCTGCTCGCTGACCGGAAGGTCGAGCACCGAGGTGTACGCCGCC
>JAWVFY010000239.1:0-3303 GCA_033855575.1 Solirubrobacteraceae bacterium | reverse complement strand
TGAACCGGAAGGCGAACTCGTCGAACTCGAGCAGGTAGCGATGGCCGCGGATCGTCATCGGCGCCGTGTTCTGCGGGATCGAGACCGTGCCCCAGGTGAGCCGGCTGACCTCGCCGACCTGGGGCGTCGGCCGGCGCGCCTGGACCTGACTGGAGTCGAGGATCGCCAGCTGGCCGTTGATCGGGTCGGCGACGTAGAGGCGGTTGCCGTCGTCGCGGACGGTGAGCCCGTGCGCGTACTCGTTGCCCTCCCACAGCGTGCGCGGATGGTGTGGGTCGCTGACGTCGATGGCGGCGATGCCCTCGCCGCCGTCGATCCAGAACGTGCGGCCGTCGGGCGAGAACCCGCTCTCGTGCCCGAAGCGCGCCGGCCAGCCGGTCCAGTCCAGGATCGGGTGCCGGCAGTCGCGGCTGACGTCGTAGAGCGCCATGATCCCCGGCAGGGTCCCCCCGCTGCCCATCTCGGCGGCCAGCAGGCCGCGCCGGGCGCTGAGGTTCAGCGACTCGTGGGGCGCCAGCATGGCCAGCGAGGTGAGCATCGCGGTCACCGCCGGATGCGCCGGATCGTGCATGTCGAGGACCGCGACGCCCGGCGTCGGACCGGCGGCGGCGCTCACCACGCCCAGCGGGCTGGAGAGCGACGTGTCGTAGAACGCGCAGGCGTGTCCCGCCCGGTCGACATAGCGCCAGACGCGGAACCCGCCGGGCGTCGCCTCGTGGCCGACCACCGAGAGGTTGCAGGTCCAGCCGCGGGCGGCGGCGGGCGAGTCGACGACCGCCGCGGGAACCCGGCCCTGGGTGCCGGCCAGCGGCCGCGATCCGGGGCCGCAGTGCGCACGCGGTACGGCCCTGAGCACCGGCTCGGGGTTGTGCTGGACCACGACGAACGACGGCGTCACCCCGCCGATCAGGCCGACCAGCGGCTGCAGGTCGTTGGCGGGAAACGGCCCGACGACCTGGGCGTGTGCCACCGCGGGCACACACGACAACGCGACCAGCAGCGCCCCCGTGGCACGCCACGCTCTCCTCATGGCGCGAGGCTACCAGCGGGCCTCGCACCGGACGGCTCAGTGGCTGTCGGCGCCGCCCTGCGCGATGCGCAGGAAGGCCTCGGCGCGGCGCTTGTCGCGTGCCGCGACCCGTGCCTGCTCGGAGCCGTCCTCGGCCGAGGACAGCTCCTCCTCGGCGCGGCGGAGCTTCTCCTCCTGGGTGGCCGTGTCGATCTTGTCGACCGGGATGGCCTCCTCGACGAGCACCAGCACGCGGTCGGGCGAGACCTGGACGTAGCCCTCGGCCTGCGCGAAGCGCACGATCTCGGACTCCGACTTGTGCAGGCGCAGCTCGGTCGGGTCGAGCATCCCCAGCAGCGGCTGGTGATGGGCCAGGATGCCGATCGAGCCGACCGTCGTGCGCGTCGAGACCATCTCGACCTCGTCGGAGAACACCTCGCCCTCCGGCGTGAGCACCTCGACCTTGAAGGTGTCGTGCGCCACGGCGGGCTAGGACTCCTTCTTGGCCGAGGCCAGGACGTCGTCGATCGAGCCCTTCAGCAGGAAGGCGCCCTCAGGGATGTCGTCGTGCTGGCCCTCGATGAGCTCCTTGAACGAGCGCACCGTCTCCTCGATCGGGACGTACTGCCCGGGGGTGCCGGTGAACTGCTCGGCGACGTTGAACGGCTGGGAGAGGAAGCGCTCGATCTTGCGCGCGCGCTGGACGGTCACCTTGTCCTCGTCGGAGAGCTCGTCGATGCCGAGGATGGCGATGATGTCCTGGAGCTCGCGGTAGCGCTGCAGGATCTCCTTGACCTGGTTGGCGACCGCGTAGTGCTCCTCGCCGACCACGTCGGGCTTGAGGATCGTCGAGGTCGAGTCCAGCGGGTCGACCGCCGGGTAGATGCCCTTCTCCGAGATGGCGCGCGAGAGCGTCGTCGTCGCGTTGAGGTGGGCGAACACGGAGGCCGGCGCCGGGTCGGTGAGGTCGTCGGCGGGGACGTAGATCGCCTGCACCGACGTGACCGAGCCCTGGCGGGTCGAGGTGATCCGCTCCTGGAGCTGGCCCATCTCGGTCTCCAGCGTGGGCTGGTAGCCGACCTGCGAGGGCATCCGGCCCAACAGCGCGGAGACCTCCGAGCCGGCCTGCACGAACCGGAAGATGTTGTCGATGAACAGCAGCACGTCCTGGCCCTGCTCGCGGAAGTACTCGGCCATGGTCAGGCCGGTCAGCGCGACGCGCATGCGTGCCCCGGGCGGCTCGTTCATCTGGCCGAAGACGAGCATCGTCTTGTCGATGACGCCCGACTCCTTCATCTCGAGCCAGAGGTCGTTGCCCTCGCGGGAGCGCTCGCCCACGCCGCAGAACGCCGAGATGCCGCCGTGCTCCTGGGCGAGGTTGTGGATCAGCTCCTGGATGAGAACGGTCTTGCCGACGCCGGCGCCGCCGAACAGGCCGACCTTGCCGCCCTTGGCGTAGGGCGCGAGCAGATCGACGACCTTGATGCGGGTCTCGAACATCTCCTGGGTCGGCGTGAGGTCGGTGACGTCAGGCGCGTCGCGGTGGATCGGCCAGCGCTCCTTGACCTCGAGCTCCTCGCCGAGGTCGATCGTCTCGCCCAGCAGGTTGAAGATCCGGCCCAGCGTGATGTCGCCGACCGGCACGGTGATCGGGCCGCCGGTGTCGATGACCTCGGTTCCCCGGGACAGGCCGTCGGTCGTGTCCATGGCGACAGCGCGGACGCGATCGTCGCCGAGGTGCTGCTGCACCTCGCAGACCAGGAACTCCTCCTCGGAGCCGGCCGAGACGCCCGGCTGCTCCTCCTCGCGGTTGGCCTCGCTGCGCGCGATGTGCAGCGCGCTGTTGATGGCGGGCAGGCGGTCTCCGACACCGGCCAGCCGATCTCGGTTCCGGTGGGTCCCGGCACGCTCGGCCGCATCATGAACGTGGTCGGCGATCCGGTCGACGAAGCCGGCCCGATCCCCGCCGAAGCGCGCCGCGCGATCCATCAGCCGACGCCGACCTATGCCGAGCAATCGACCGAAGCGCAGATTCTCGTCACCGGCATCAAGGTCGTCGACCTGCTGGCGCCTTACGCCAAGGGCGGCAAGATCGGCCTGTTCGGCGGCGCCGGCGTCGGCAAGACCGTGCTGATCCAGGAACTGATCAACAATGTCGCCAAGACCCATGGCGGCAATTCGGTGTTCGCGGGCGTCGGCGAGCGCACGCGCGAGGGCAACGACCTCTATCACGAGTTCATCGAGTCGGGCGTCAACAAGGACCCGCTCAAGAACAACGGCAACACCGAAGGCTC
>JAWVFY010000238.1:0-10199 GCA_033855575.1 Solirubrobacteraceae bacterium | reverse complement strand
GGAGCTCGAATACACGCTCAACGAGGGCGACGGCGCGTTCTACGGTCCGAAGATCGACCTGCACGTGACCGACTCGCTCGGGCGCTCGTGGCAGCTCGGCACGGTCCAGCTCGACTACTCGATGCCCGAGCGCTTCGGGCTCACGTACACGGGCGCCGACAACGCCGAGCACCGGCCCGTGATGATCCACCGCGCGCTGCTCGGGTCGCTCGAGCGCTTCATCGGGATCCTGATCGAGCACTACGCGGGCGAGTTCCCGGTCTGGCTGACGCCCGTCCAGGCGATCGTGCTGCCGATCGCCGACCGCCACGCGGAGGCCGCCGAGGCGGCGGCCGCCGAGCTGCGCGAGGCCGGCGTGCGCGTCGAGGTCGACGACCGGACCGAGTCGGTGGGGCGCAAGATCCGCGAGGCCGAGCTGCAGAAGATCCCCTACATGCTGGTCGTCGGGGACCGCGAGGCCGAGGAGGGCAGCGTCTCGGTGCGCCGCCACCGCGAGGGCGACGAGGGCAGCGTCGCCGTGGCCGAGCTGGCCGCACGGCTCGCCGCCGAGCTGCAGCCTGGCTATAGTGACGCTCGTTGACACGTTTTCTGAGCAGCGCGCGCTCCGCTTGACGCGCACCCACAGCAGCTAGTGCCGGTTCCTCGACGCTTCGACCGGCGCATGCCCGTGCAGGACACGACCCGGACCAACGACCGGATCCGTGTGCCACAGGTGCGTCTCATCGACGAGACCGGAGCCCAGCTCGGTGTCATGGACACCGGCGAGGCTCTGCGCATCGCGCAGAGCAAGGATCTCGACCTGGTCGAGGTCGCGCCGGAGGCCAAGCCGCCGGTCTGCCGGATCCTCGACTACTCCAAGTACAAGTACGAGCAGGCCCAGAAGGTCAAGCAGGCTCGCAAGCACCAGCAGCAGATCAACGTGCGGGAGATCAAGTTCCGCCCGAAGATCGCCGCGCACGACTACGCGACCAAGAAGGGCCACGTCGAGCGCTTCCTGCGCGACAAGGACAAGGTCAAGGTCACGATCATGTTCCGTGGCCGCGAGGTCACCCATCCCGAGCGCGGGGTGGCGCTCCTGGACCGCCTGGCCGAGGAGCTCGCCGAGCTGGCGATCGTCGAGCAGCGCCCCAACCTCGACGGGCGCAACATGACGATGGTCCTCGGCCCGTCCAAGGCGATCCTGGCCGACGCGGCCGACGAGCCCGCCGAGGGCGAGGCCGCCCCGGAGCCCGAGGCCGTCGAGGCGCCGCCGGAGCGCGCCAAGCCCGTCACGCGCGACAAACAGGCCACGCAGGTCCTCGGCTCGCCCGAGCAGCTCGCCGACTAGCCGCTACCATCCCGCGTCGGACTCATGCCCAAGATGAAGACCCACAGCGGCGCCAAGAAGCGCTTCAAGCTCACGGCGAAGGGCAAGGTGAAGGCGCGTCATCCCTTCACCTCGCACATCCTCGAGAAGAAGTCGCCCAAGCGCAAGCGCCATCTCGGCCAGCCCACGTTCCTGTCCGACCATGACGCGCCGCGCGTGAAGACCCTGCTGGGAGCCAAGAAGAAGTGACCCGCGTCAAGCGCTCCGTCCACGCCAAGAAGAAGCGGCGCAAGACCCTCGATCTCGCCAAGGGCTACCGCGGCGAGGCGCACTCGAACTACAAGCGCGCCAAGGAAGCCGTCATGAAGGCGGACGCCTACGCGTACCGCGACCGGCGCAACCGCAAGCGCGACTTCCGCCGCCTGTGGATCACCCGCATCAACGCCGCCGCCCGCCAGAACGGCATGAGCTACGGCGTCTTCATGCACGGCCTCAAGCTGGCCGGCATCGAGCTCGACCGCAAGGTGCTCGCGGACATCGCCGTCCGCGACGCCGAGACGTTCACCCGATTCGCGGAGGTCGCCCGCGAGGCGTCCGAGGCCGCTGCCGCGTAGGCAATCGGGCCGAAGACGAACCACCTCACGGGCGCCCAGCGAGGCGCCCTTCTTTTTGCCGTGATCACCTCACACCACAACCCAACGCTCCAGGAGATCCGGCGGCTGCTGGCCCGGAAGACGCCTGGCCGCTTCGTCGCCGAGGGCGAGGACCTGGTGGCCGCCGCCGACGCCGCGGGCTGGGAGCCCGTCCTGCGCCTGCGCGCGGGGGAGGACGTCAGTGCCGGGGCGCTGGCCAAGATCTCCGCACTGGGGTCGGGCACCCGCGAGCTGGCGGTCTACGAGGAGCGCTGGGGCGCGGCGGCAGGACCGCTGTGCGTGGCACTGTGGGGCATCCGCGATCCCGGCAACGTCGGGACGATCCTGCGTGGAGCCCTGGCCTTCGGCGCTGCGTCGGTGGCCATCGGCCCGGAGACCGCCGATCCGTTCGGGCCCAAGGCCGTGCGCGCGTCGATGGGAGCGGTGTTCGCCGTGCCGGTCGCGCGCGTCGCGGCCATCGAGGAGCTGCCCGAGCCGCGCGTCGCCCTGGTGGCCGGCGAGGGCGAGCCGCTGTCGCCGGACGATGCCGGGACGCTGGTGATCGGCGCCGAGCGCACCGGGCTGCCGCCCGACGTCGTGGCAGGATGCGACCGCGTGCGGCACATCCCCATCCACAGCGAGTCGCTGAACGCCGCGATGGCGGCGACCGTCGCGCTCTACGAGGTCAGTCGCGATGGTTGACCGCATCGAGGCCCTGCGGGCGCAGGCGGAGGCCGAGATCGCGGCCGCGGCAAGCACCGCCGAGCTCGAGGAGCTGCGGGTGCACCACCTCGGGCGCAAGGCCGAGCTGCCCAACCTGCTGCGCGGCGTCGCCGAGCTGGCGCCGGAGGAGCGCGGCCGCGTGGGGCGGGCCGCCAACGAGGCGCGGCAGGCGCTCGAGGCGCTCGTCGAGGCCCGGCTGGGCGAGCTTGGGGCCGGAGAGCTCGACCGGCGCCTGGTCGCCGACCGCGTCGACGTCACGCTGCCCGGCGACCCGCCGCGGCCCGTCGGCCGGCTGCACCTGCTCACCCAGACGCGCCGCGAGATCGAGGACGTCTTCGTCGGCCTGGGCTTCTCGGTCGCCGAGGGCCCCGAGATCGAATCGGTCCACTACAACTTCGACGCGCTCAACCACGACCCGGCGCACCCGGCGCGGGCGCGCACCGACACGTTCTACGTGGACCAAAGCGGGCCGGAGGCCCAGCGGGATTCTCAGAACGCAGGTCTGGATGACCTGCGGAGCGACTCCCTCGTGTTGCGGACGCACACCTCGCCGATGCAGGTGCGCTACATGGAGGCCCACCCGCCGCCGATCGCCGTGATCATCCCGGGGCGGGTCTACCGCCGCGACTCCGACGCCACGCACACGCCGCAGTTCCACCAGGTCGAGGGCCTGTGGGTCGACGACGACGTCACGCTGACCGACCTCAAGGGCACGCTGCTGGCCTTCGCCCGCGCGATCTTCGGCTCCGACCGCGAGGTCCGGGTGCGCCCGCATTTCTTCCCGTTCACCGAGCCGTCGGTCGAGGTCGACGTGTCGTGCTTCAACTGCGCGCGCGACGGCTCGCCGTGCAGCGTCTGCCGCGGCGAGGGCTGGCTGGAGATCCTCGGCGCCGGGATGGTCGACCCCAACGTCTTTGCGTACGTGCGCGACCACGGCTATGACCCCGACCGCATCCAGGGCTGGGCGTTCGGGCTGGGCATCGAGCGCGTGGCGATGCTCAAGCACGCGGTGCCCGACCTACGGCTGTTCTACGAGAACGACCTGCGCTTCCTGGAGCAGTTCGGCTGATGCGCGTACCGATCTCCTGGTTGCGCGAGTACGTGGACCCGGGGCTCTCGGCCGCCGAGATCGGGGACCGGCTGACGATGACCGGCACGAAGCTCGAGGCGTTGCACCATCACGGCGTGGGGGACACCTCGGCGTTCGTCGTCGGCCGGGTGCTCAGTGCCGAGCAGCATCCCGACGCCGACCGGCTGCGCGTCTGCATGGTCGACGTGGGCGACGCCGAGCCGTCCCAGATCGTCTGCGGAGCGCCCAACGTGGCGGCGGGGCAGGTCGTCGGCGTCGCGCTGCCGGGGGCGGTCATGCCCGACGGGACCCGGCTGAAGAAGGCCAAGCTGCGCGGGGTGGAGTCGGCGGGGATGATCCTGGCCGAGGACGAGCTGGCGATCGGCTCCGATCACCAGGGGATCATGGAGCTGACCTCCGAGCTGCCGTCCGGCACGCCGCTGGAGGCCGTGCTGCCGATCGCCACCGAGGTGCTCGAGCTCGAGATCACCCCCAACCGGCCCGACTGCCTCAGCGTCTACGGCGTGGCGCGAGAGGTCCATGCGGCCACGGGCGCCGACCTCGCGCCGCCGCCGTGGCTCGACGACCAGCACCCCGCCGGCGAGGGGATCGACGGCGTGCAGATCACGGTGGCGTGTCCCGACCTGTGCCCGCGCTTCACCGCGCGCGCGTTCGAGAACGTCGAGATCGGCCCGTCGCCCCTGTGGCTGAAGGCCCGGCTGAGCGCCGCCGGGCAGCGCCCGATCTTCAACGTCGTCGACATCACCAACTACGTGATGCTGCTGACCGGCCAGCCCCTGCATGCCTTCGACCTCGACCGGGTGGCGGGCGGCCGGCTGAACATCCGGCGAGCGGCCGACGGCGAGCGGGTCGAGACCCTCGACGGCCAGGTCCGCGTCCTCGACGAGCAGATGATCGTCATCGAGGACGCCGACGGCCCCACCTCGATCGCCGGCGTGATGGGCGGCGCGCGCTCGGAGGTCGGGCCGGAGACGACGCGCGTGCTGATGGAGGTCGCCACCTGGGACGGGCCGACCATCAATCGCACCTCGTGGCGGCTGGGCCTGCGCAGCGAGGCCAGCGCTCGCAACGAGAAGCTGCTCTCGCCGCGCCAGGCGATGGACGCCCAGGCCGTCGCGGCCCGGCTGATGGTCGAGCTGTGCGGCGCGGCGCCGCTGGGCGGGACCATCGACGTCGGCGGCCCGGGGCCGGACCCGGCCCCCGTGGGGCTGCGCGTCGAGCGGACCGGCGCCTTGATCGGCGTGCCGGTGGCGGCCGAGCGCCAGCGCGAGCTGCTGGTCGCCGTCGGCTGCGAGATGGCGCAGGACGGCGCGACGCTGACGGCGACCCCGCCCTACTGGCGCGGCGACCTGACCCGTGAGGCCGACCTGATCGAGGAGGTGGCGCGACTCGACGGCGTCGACCGGCTGCCCGCCACGCTGCACGCGCCGTTCGCCGCCGGCGGCCTGTCGGCCACCCAGCGCGCCAAGCGTCGCGCCGAGGACGTGCTGGTCGGCTGCGGGCTGCACGAGATCGCCGGCTGGAGCTTCACCGAGCCGGCGTTCCTCGAGCGGGCCCGCCTGCCCGCCGACACCCCGGTCGTCCGGCTGGAGAACCCGATGAGCGAGCGCGAGTCGATCATGCGCCCGGAGGTGCTCGGCTCGCTGCTCGACGCCGCGGCGCACAACCTGGCCCGCGGCCACACCGAGCTGGGGCTGTTCGAGTCCGGCCACGCCTACCGGCCCGGCGCGGGACCGCTGCCCGACGAGACCCACCAACTGGTCGCACTGCTCGTCGGCGCCGATGCCACCGCGCTGGCCGTCAAGGGGCTGCTCGAGGCGGTGCTCGACACGCTGCGCGTGCCGTGGTCGGCCGAGCGGACCGAGACGCCGACGCTGCACCCGGCCAAGGCGGGCGCCGTCGTGGTCGGCAAGGAGCGTGTCGCGACCTTCGGGGAGCTGCATCCGCTGGTCGCCCGCGCGTGGGACATCGAGGCACCGGCGGCCGCCTTCACCCTCGACCTGGGCCGCGTCGCCGAGCTCGCGCCGCAGGACACGACGTTCCGCGACCTCACGAGCTTCCCGGCGCTGCGCCAGGACATCGCGGTGGTCGTCGCCGACGAGGTCCCCGCGGGGCGGGTCGTCGCCGTCGTCCGGGAGGCGGGCGGCCGCCTGCTCGAGGCCGTGCGGGTCTTCGACCGCTATCCGCTGGGCGACGATCGCGTCTCGCTGGCGCTGCACCTGGAGTTCCGCGCTCCCGACCGCACGCTGACCGACGAGGACGTCGCACCCGTGCGCGAGAGCATCGTGGCGGCGCTGCGCGACGAGCTGGGGGGCGAGCTGCGTGCCTAGCCCGTTTCGGGTCCTGGTTGCCGGCGCCAGCGGCTACACCGGCGCGCTCGCCGCGCGTCTGGTCCACCGCCACCCCGACCTCCACCTCGAGATGATCACGTCGCGCAGCGACGCCGGTCGGCGGCTGGACGACCTCTATCCGCAGCACCGCGTCCCGCTGGTCCTCGACGCCCTCGACCTCGAGCTGACGGCCGAGCCCCCCGACGTCGAGGCGGCGATCGTCGCCTATCCGCACGGCGCCTCGGCGCCGGTCGTCGCGGCGCTGCACGAGCGCGGCATCAAGGTCGTCGACCTCTCGGCCGACTTCCGCCTGCGCGACCTCGCCGTCTATCGCGAGTGGTACACCGAGCACGCGGCACCGCAGCTGCTCCCGGAGGCGGTCTACGGCCTGCCCGAGCTCTACCGCGAGCAGCTGCGCGGCGCCGGCCTTGTGGCGAACCCGGGCTGCTACCCGACGGCGACGATCCTCGCTCTGGCGCCGCTGGCCCCGTACATCGCCGACGTCGTCATCGACGCGAAGTCCGGCGTCAGCGGCGCCGGCCGCGGCCTGAGCGAGTCGACGCACTTCGTCAGCGCCGACGAGAACGTGACGCCCTACGGCGTCGGGCGGCACCGCCACATGCCCGAGATCGACCAGGAGCTGGCCGTCGCCGGCGCCCGCGACCTGACCGTGACGTTCACGCCGCACCTGCTGCCGCTCGACCAGGGCGAGCTGGTCTCCTGCTACGTGACGCTGTCGGACGACACCGTCGATGTCGAGGCGCTGTTCGCCGAGCGCTACGCCGACGAGCCGTTCATCGAGCTGACCGACCGGCCGCCGGGGGTCCGCGACGTCCGCGACTCCAACGTCTGCCGGATCCACGCGCGGCGTGACGAGCGTACGGGGAAGGTCTTCGTGTTCGCCGCCATCGACAACCTCTGGAAGGGCGCGTCGTCGCAGGCGATCCAGAACCTCAACCTGATGCTCGGGCTGCCCGAGACCGCGGGGCTCACGTGAGTGACGGGTTCTTCCGGTCGCGCTGGGTCGACTGCCCCGAGCACGTCCGGGTCGTGCCCGAGGGTGGCCTGCCCGCGGGCTTTCGCGCCGCCGGTGTCGCCGCGGGCCTGAAGGACAGCGGCCGCGATGTCGCGCTGATCGTCTCCGACGCGCCGCAGACCACCAGCGCCGCGCGCTTCACCGCCTCGGGCGTCCAGGCTGCACCCGTGCTCGTCACCCGCGAGCGCTGCCGGCTGGACGCGCTGCGGGCCATCGCCGCGAACTCGGGCAACGCCAACGCCGCCACCGGCCGGCCGGGGCTCGACGAGGCTGCCCGGATGCAGGGCGCCGCGGCGATGGTGGCCGGCGTGCGCGAGGACCAGGTCGCGGTCTGCTCGACCGGGGTGATCGGGGTGCCGCTCGACGGGGAGAAGGTCACCCGCGGCCTGCTCGCGGCCAGCCGGGAGCTGCGGGCCGACGGCGACGCCGACGCCACCGCGGCGATCATGACCACCGATGCGTTCGAGAAGCGGGTGACGCTCGAGGTCGACCTGCCGGCGGGGACGGTGCGGCTCGCCGCCCAGGCCAAGGGTGCGGGGATGATCTCGCCGCGCTACGCGACGATGTTGTGCTTCGTCGAGACCGATGCGGCGCTGGCGTCCGAGACGGCCGACCTGCTGCTCGGCGTCACCGTCAAGCGCAGCTTCGACCGGATCTCGGTGGACGGCCAGCTGTCGACCAACGACACCGCGATCCTGCTGTGCAGCGGGGCCAGCGACGTCACCGTCGCGCCAGAGTCCGACGACGAGCTGCGCTTCGGCGAGGCGCTCGACGCGCTGCTGCGCCAGCTGGCCCTGGACATCGCCCGCGACGGCGAGGGCGCCCGCCGGGTCGGCCGGGTCGTCGTGCGTGGCGGCAACGAGGCCGTCGACCGCGTCGCCCGGGCGGTCGCCGACTCGCCGCTGGTCAAGACCGCGCTGTACGGCGGCGACCCCAACTGGGGGCGGATCGCCCAGGCGATCGGGGCCGCGCTGCCGGGGACGGCCCCGCTGGTCTACGACATCGCCATCGAGGGCACGGTGGTCTGCTCGGGCGGCTACGGCCTGCCCACCGCTCCCGAGACGATGGCCCAGGCGGTACAGGCCACCGAGGTCGAGTTCGAGATCACGCTGCCCGGTGAGGGCTTCGAGACCGAGGTCTTCTTCTCCGATCTCGGCCACGAGTACATCTCGATCAACGCCGACTACACCACCTGAACAAAACCGCAAGTTCTCAAGCGGTGCTGCGTTTGTCTGGGCTATGCACCGCATCTTCACGGTCCTCGGCGCCCTGCTCGCCCTGGCCGTCCCGGCGAGCGCCGGGGCCGCCACACCGGTCTCGCTGCCCAAGGTCAGCCGAACGCTGATCGCCGCGCAGGCGGTCAAGCGCACGTGCTCGAGGGTCGCCGACCGGAGTGCCCGCGGCGTGACCGTCTCGCGCTACAGCGCGCCGATCTCGGGCTACGTGACCGCCCGGCTCGCCGGTCCGACGACCAGCGACTGGGACCTGGTCGCCGTCGACCGCGCCAGCCGCAGCCCGATGGCGACCTCGGCCGCCTTCGGCTCCAACGAG
This sequence comes from Solirubrobacteraceae bacterium, assembly GCA_033855575.1. GTDB lineage: Bacteria > Actinomycetota > Thermoleophilia > Solirubrobacterales > Solirubrobacteraceae > BP-464. The sequence continues at coordinate 1,531 of JAWVFY010000238.1, read as the reverse complement.
GTCGTGCAGTCATGGGTCACCGGCGGCCAGGGGATCGACTTCGTCGCCTGTCGCCGCAGCGGGAGCGCGCGGTCGGTCAGGCTGTCGATCGAGCTGGTCGACGTCAAGCCACCCGCCGCCGCCACGGGCACCGTTTCCCTGGTGCGGGTCCGCGCCGCCCAGGGCCAGCTCGCCTCGCTCGCCGGGCTCGGGCTCGACATCACCGAGTCCCAGGGCCCCGGTTGGGCCGACGTCCTGCTCTCGAGCCCCAAGGAGCTGGCGGTGCTGAAGTCCACCGGCCTGCCCTACAGCGTCCGCGTCGCCAGCATGCGCGCCTACGAGGAGCGCGCCCGCGCGGCCGACGCCGCCTACAGCGCCCGGGTCGCCGCCGCCGGTTCGCCGCTGCCGTCGGGCCGCAGCACCTACCGCACCTACACCGACGTCCAGAACGACCTCAAGGCGCTGGTCGATCAGAACCCGGGCCTGGTCAAGCCGATCACCATCGGCAAGAGCTTCCAGGGGCGCGACATCACCGGCGTGGAGATCGCCAACGACGTCAACGCCGCCGACGGCCGGCCGGACTTCTTCCTGATGGGCGAGCACCACGCGCGCGAGTGGCCCTCGGCCGAGATCCCGATCGAGTACGCCGACATGCTCGTCAAGAACCAGGGCGACCCGCGCGTCGCCAACCTGCTGGCCAACGAGCGCACGACGATCGTGCCCGTGGTCAACGTCGACGGCTACCTGTCCACCCAGCAGGACGAGCAGGTCGACCCGTCCGACCACACGGGCCAGAACCCGACCGTCGAGCTCGGGGAGGACGTCGCGCCTCCGGGTGGCGTCCTGGCCTTCCGCCGCAAGAACTGCGACGGCGCGATCCCCAGCGGCGACGTTCCCTGCGAGCTGCAGTGGGGCATCGACAACAACCGCAACTACGGCAACCTGTGGGGCGGGCCCGGCTCGAGCCAGGACCCGACGTCGCAGAGCTTCCACGGCCCCGGCCCGCGTTCGGAGCCCGAGACACAGGCGGTGTGGAACTACAGCCGCACACACCAGGTCACGGCGCTGATCACGCTGCACACGATCGCCGCGCTCGTGCTGCGGCCGCCCGGCGAGCACACGGCCGGCCTGGCGCCCGACGAGGCGCGCCTGAAGCAGCTCGGCGACGCGATGGGCACCGCCACGGGCTACACGTCCGAGTACGGCTTCCAGCTCTACGACACCGCCGGGACGACCGAGGACGACACCTATGCCGCCGAGGGTGGCTACGGCTACACGATCGAGATGGGCCCGGCCGGTGGCGTCTTCCATGGCCCCTACCAGCAGTACGTCGTCGACCAGTGGACCACGGGCGACAAGGGTCAGGGCGGGCTGCATGAGGCGCTGCTGCTCGCCGCCGAGGCCGCGGCCAGCCGCGCCGACCATGGGGTCATCGCCGGCTCGGCGCCCGCCGGGGCGGTGCTGCGCCTGCACAAGGGCTTCGACACCACGACGAGCCCCTACTGCCCGCTGGGCCTCGACCCGGTGGTCACGGTGACGACGACGCCCGATC
>JAWVFY010000237.1:0-3178 GCA_033855575.1 Solirubrobacteraceae bacterium | reverse complement strand
GGTCCATCCGGCGCGCCGTCGCGGCCGCCGCCCTGCTGCTGATCCCGGCCACGGCGAGCGCCGCGTCCACCACGCGCCCGTGCCCCGACGCCACCGGCTTCTCGTGCACGCGGATCAGCGTCCCGCTGGACCGCACCGGCACCGTGCCCGGCCAGATCAGCCTGAAGTTCGCGACGCCAACCGGCAGCGCGGGCAAGAAGAAGGTCCTGGTGGCGCTCACCGGCGGCCCCGGGCAGCCCGGCGTCGCCTTCGGCCCCTCGTTCCAGAGCGAGTTCAAGCCGCTGCTCGCCGACCACCGCCTCGTGGTGCTCGACCAGCGCGGAACGGGCGGCTCGGCGGCACTGAACTGCCCGGAGATCCAGTACATCGACGCGCTCTCGCCGATCTTCCCCGCCGACGCGGCGGGGTGCGCCGCGCGCATGGGCCCGTCGCGCGACAGCTTCGCCTCGATCGACAGCGCCGACGACATCGAGGCGGTGCGCCGGGCGCTGGGTGTCGACAAGATCGCCATCTACGGCGTCTCCTACGGGACGTGGGTCGCCCAGCAGTACGCACGGCTGTACCCGTCGCACGTCGAGCGGCTGATCCTCGACTCGGTCGTGCCGCCCGGCCCCGACCCGTGGGACCTGCGGATCACCGAGGCCCTGCCGCGGGTCATGCACAACCTCTGCCTGCGCAACGCCTGTCGCGGCATCACCAGCGACGCGATGGCCGACCTGACCGCGGTCGTCCGCCAGATCCAGGCCTCCGGCCCCCTGACCGCGACGACGCGCACGGCGACCGGCGGCCGGCAGCGGATCTCCGTCTCGGAGGTCGATCTGCTGTACATCCTCGTGGCCAGCGACCTCAACAGCTTCCTGCAGTCGCGCATCCCCGCGGCACTGGTCGCGGCGCGCACCGGCGACGCGGTGCCGCTGGCGCGGCTGCGCCACGACGCCGCCGGCCCGAGCTCGGGGCTGAGCGAGTTCAGCGGCGGCCTGTTCATCGCCACGACCTGCCTGGACCAGACCCTGCCGTACTCCTACGCCGACCCGGTCGATGTGCGCGTCGCGAAGGCCCAGGCGGCGCTGGCCGCCCTCCCGGACAGCTCGTTCGCGCCGTTCTCGCGGGCGGCCATCGACGTCTCCAGCGTCCCGGAGATCTGTCAGCAGTGGCCCGACGGGACCTTCCGCCCGGAGTCCGCCGCGCCGATGCCCGACGTGCCGACGCTGATCCTGTCGGGCGGTGTGGACCTCCGCACCCCGCTGGAGGGCGCCCAGGCGCTGGCCGCCCAGATCCCGCATCCGCAGATCGTCACCCTGGCCGGCTCGGGTCACGACGTCGGCGACACCGACTTCACCGGCTGCGTGCTGGTCGCCGAGGAGCGGTTCTTCGCCGACCGGCCCGTCGGCCAGCCGTGTCGGGGCAAGACCGTGGCGCCGACCCTCGCGCTGGTCCCGCCGCTGTCTCTGGCCGCCGTGCGCGGCGTTCCCGGCGTCCCCGGCACCCGCGGCCGGCTCGTGCGCGCCGTGACCCAGACGATCGGCGACGCGTCGACCTCGGACAACGAGGCCTACTACGCGGGGTTCAACGACAGCAGCGGCGGTGGGCTGCGCGGCGGCTCCTACGACGTCTTCGCAGTCGGCGCGGCGCAGGGCTTCGACTTCCACCGCCTGTCCTACGTGCCCGGCGTCTCGATCAGCGGTCCGATCGGCCTCGACGGCTCGTCGGCCGTCGGCCACGTCACCGTGCACGCTCCGGGGGGCCTGTCGGGGACGCTGCGCTACAAGGGCAGCCGGGTCACCGGGCGCCTGGGCGGCCGGGCCGTCCACACCACCCTGACCACGCTGGCCCGCACGCGGCTGGCGCCCGTCGTGGTCCCGCCGGCGCACGTGTCGCGCCTGCGGCTGCCGTAATGCAGCCCTAGTCATTGCGTTCGCGGTCTGGCACACTGCGCGGCGTAGCGATGCGTCACGACCACACCCGCAAGAGCAGCTTCGCCCTCACCACCGCCTTTGCGGGCTATCGCTGGTCGACGCCGTTCTCCGCCTGGCGATTTCGCTAGGCGCTCGGCCGCAAGCCCCCCGCCGCCTCGTGTTCACAGGCGGCTCACCGAGCGCCCGCGTCGTCCCCGTACCCTTCTTCCAGGCTCAGAGAGGACCCCCGAATGATGATCGTCATGAAAACCGAGGCGACCGAGGACGAGATCCAGGCCGTCATCGACCGAATCGAATCCGTCGGCGCCAGGGCGCACCCCAGTCGTGGCGAGGAGGTGACGGTGATCGGCGCCGTCGGCGACCTCGAGCACGTCTCCCGCCTCGGGCTCGAGGGCGCGCCGGGCGTGGCCCAGCTCGTCCCGATCCTCAAGCCCTACAAGCTCGCGTCGCACGCGCTGCGCCACGGGACCCCGTCGGTGCTGGAGATCGGCGGGCGCAAGATCGGCGGCGAGCACTTCGCGCTGATCGCCGGGCCCTGCACCGTCGAGTCGCGCGACCAGACGCTGGCCACCGCCGACGCGGTGGCGGCGGCCGGGGCCGCGATGTTCCGCGGCGGGGCCTACAAGCCGCGCACGTCGCCCTACGCCTTCCAGGGGCTGGGACAGGAGGGCCTGCGTCTGCTGGCCGAGGCCAAGGAGCGCACCGGCCTGCCGATCGTCACCGAGCTGATGGACACCCGGGACCTCGACGCCGTCGCCGAGGTGGCCGACATCCTGCAGATCGGCGCACGCAACATGCAGAACTACTCGCTGCTCTCCGAGGTCGGCCGGTCGGGAATCCCGGTGCTGATCAAGCGCGGGCTGTCGAGCACGCTCGACGAGCTGCTGATGGCGGCCGAGTACGTCCTCAAGGAGGGCAACGAGAACGTCATCCTCTGCGAGCGGGGCATCCGGACCTTCGAGACCGCCTACCGGTTCACCCTGGACCTGATGGCGGTGCCGGTGCTCAAGGAGCTGACGCACCTGCCGGTGATCGTCGATCCCAGCCACGCGGCGGGGCGGCGCGCGCTGGTCACGCCGCTGTCGCTCGCGGCGGCCGCCGCGGGCGCCGACGGGATCATCGTCGAGGTCCATCCGGAGCCCGAGGAGGCGATCTGCGACGGTCCGCAGCAGCTGCGCGCCGACGCGTTCGCCGAGTACGCCGCGCAGGTCGAGCGGGCGGCGGCCGTCGGTGGCAAGACGTTCACCGCGGCGTCGGCGGCG
>JAWVFY010000236.1:0-5463 GCA_033855575.1 Solirubrobacteraceae bacterium | reverse complement strand
GATCCGGGCGAGCGGCTTGGAGAAGCCCAGACTGGCCTGGCGGCGCTGCGTGTGGGCCAGCGGGTTGCGAAACGGCGAGCACACCGCCTGCCAGACCGCGCTGTCGCCACCAGCGTGCACGCGAGCGAGGTAGGCGTGGTGCACGTCGCCGCCGAGCAACAGCACCGAGGCGGGGGCCGCGCCCCGTTCCCCGCGGGCGACCGCGGACACCAGGCCGCACATCGCGCGGAACGAGTGGTTGAAGGCCGCCCAGTGCTCCAGGTCGACGGCGCGGCGCAGCCGCTCGCCGAGGCGGGCGAAGGCCTTGCCCCAGGCGCCGGCGCACACCGCCTCGTCCCACGCCTCGCAATGGTGGAACGCCGGCGTGAAGAACACGGGCAGTGTGTCGACCAGGATCAGGTGGTCGACGTCGCCGCGCGCGTGGCGCTCTATCCAGTCCCACTCGTCGTCGTCGACCATCCGGCGATCGGCGGGCGTGAGCTCGCGGCCCTCGCGGGAGTCGAGCAGCACGAGGCGGCAGCGCCCGACGTCGCGGTGAAAGCTCCAGCGGCTGCCGTCGGCCTGCGCGTCGGCGTGCAGCGCCCAGTCGTGCAGCAGCTCGCCGCCGTCATCCTGCGCCCGTACCCGGGCGAGGATCCCGCTGCCGGCCAGCTGGTCGGGGCTCATGTTGCCGAGGTGCTGGTAGACCCAGTAGGACGACAGCGCCGCGGCGATGTGCGGCTCCCACCACGGCTTGGCGCGCATCTCGCGCACCCAGGCATCTGAGGTGTTCCAGTCGTCGTGGACGTCGTGGTCGTCGAAGAGCATCGCCGTCGGCACGGTCGAGAGGAGCCAACGCAGCGTCGGCTCGCCCCAGGTCTCGTGATAGAGGTGCGCGTACTCCTCGAAGTCCTCCACGTGCTCGCCGGGCGGTCGCGACGTGTCGCGCCGTGAGCGGATGAACGCGCGGGTCTCCGGGGCATCCTCGTCGGCGTAGACCTGGTCGCCGATCATCAGCAGCAGGTCGGGCCGGTCCTCGGGGTCCGTGCGCCGCATCCGCAGCGCGAGCGCGTGCAGCGCGTCGACCTCCCGCCCCCGCTCGTCGGCGTCCTTGGGCAGCGTGTCGGGCGGAACGTGGGGCACGGCGCAGCGACACGAGCCGAAGCAGATCCGCAGCCGCTCGCGATCGGCGCCGATCGTGCGGATGACGCTGGGCGGGAAGTCCCAGTGCGGCAGCGGCCACGCCGGCTCGCCGTCCAGCGCGACCTCGTAGGGGTGCACCGTGTCGGGCCGCAGGCCCTCGACGACGACGATCGCGTAATGCCGGCCGCAGACACGGAACGTCGTCGCGGCGTGGCCCAGCACCTCGACCTCGCACGGCCCGTCGGTCTCCATCCAGAGGGTCGCCCGCGACTCGTCGACGTAGCGCAGCATGGGTCCGAGCAGCAGGCGGGGCATGTGCGGACGGACTACCCGCCGATCGGGCCCCGCACCACAGCGACGACGTCTAGCCTGCGCGCCCAGATGCACGTCGTCGCCCACACCGAGCACGCGCAGGCGCGCGAGATCGTCGCCTCGGCGCACTGCATCCAGCGCTTCCGCCAGCGCATGCCGATCCGCGAGCCCGGCGGCGACGTGGTGCGGGCCGCGCTGCGCGAGACGCTGGAGGCGGCCGACATCAGCGGCTGGCCGCCCGCGTGGGCGGTCTCCGACCGCCCCGCCGAGCTGTGGGCGGCGACCGCCGACCTCGCCTTCCCGCTGACCCGCACCGACCGCCCTGGCCGCTGGCTGGCCGTGACCTGCCTGCCACGCCATGCCTGAGCTACCCGAGGTCGAACGCGCCCGGGCGCTGATCGAGGACCGGGCCCTGGGCCGCTCGATCGTCGATGTCGACGACACCGACACCTACGTCTCGCGGCCCCACGCCCCCGGCGAGATCGCCGACGCACTGATCGGCGCGACGTTCACGTCAGCCCACCGTCACGGCAAGACGATGTGGGTCGCCACCGACCGCGGGCCGGTCCTCGGCCTGCATCTCGGGATGGCGGGGAAGATCGTCGTCGACGGCGCGGAGGCCGGCGAGCCCAAGCCCGACGGCCCGGTGCTCTCGCCGCGCTGGGATCGCTTCACCGTGCGCTTCGCCGACGGCGGCGCGCTGATCCTGCGCGACAAGCGCCGCCTCGGCCGCGCGATCCTCGACCCGGTCATCGACCACCTCGGCCCCGACGCCGCCGAGGTCAACCGCCGCGACTTCCGCGAGCGCGTCGGCCACGGAGCGGCGCCGCTGAAGGCGCGGATCATGGACCAGTCGGTCATCGCCGGCGTCGGCAACCTCCTGGCCGACGAGGCCCTCTGGCAGGCGCGCCTGTCCCCCCTGCGTCCGGCGAAGTCGCTGACCACCGAGGAGCTCGACCGCTTGCGCAACGCGATCCGGGCCGCGACGCGCTCGGCACTGCGGCGCGGCGGCGTCCACACCGGCGAGCTGATCCCCCATCGCCGCCGCGACGGCGTCTGCCCCCGCTGCGGCGCCGGGATGGCCCGCGCGACCGTGGGCGGCCGGACGACCTACTGGTGTCCGGTGGAGCAGACCTAGAACCGGCGCAGCCAGAAGCCGACGTCGTGCCAGCGGCCGAGCTTGTGCCCGACCTCGCTGAAGACCCCCACAGGCGTGAAGCCCAGGCGCTCGTGCAGAGCGACCGAGGCCGGGTTGGGCAACGTCACGCCGGCCACCGCCGTGTGGAAGCCGCCGGCCGCGACGCGATCCAGGAGGGCGCCGTAGAGCAGCCGCCCAAGGCCGCGACCTCCGGCCTCGTGGTGTAGGTAGATCGTCGTCTCGACGGTCGGCTCGTAGGCGCGCTTGGGCCGGAAGCGCCCGGCATAGGCGAAGCCCACCAGCCGCCCACCGTCCTCGCAACCCAGCCACGGCAGCCCGTTCGCCGCGGCGAGCCGCCCCGCCCAGTCCGCCGCCGATGGCGCCTCGAGGTCGAAGGTGATCGCCGTGTGCTGCACGTAGTGCACGTAGATCTCGGCCACCGGCTCGGTGTCCGCCGGCGTGAGCGGGCGGACGGTCGGGCCACCGGTCACCCGCTGCGCAGGAGTCGGCGATAGCGCGTCATCGTGCTGTGCTGCATGTCGGCATGCGTCTGGTGGCGCAGGCGCGCGACGCGCTCGTGGTGGTAGGGGCTCGACAGCGACTCGGCGTGCCCGATGACGTTTCGCAACGCGATGTGAAACCGCGCCATCAGGTAGCGCGTCAGGCGCAGACTGGCCCGCAGCTGGGGGGCGTCGCCCATCACCTGCCCGTCGCTCATCCCCACGTGCTCGATCCCGATCGCCGTGTAGTTCAGCCCCACGGTGTGGCGGCACATGTACCGCAGCGGCACGAGCTGGTGGACCTTGCCGTTGCGGTCGATGACGAAGTGCGCACAGGTGCCGGGCAGCTCGTGCAGCTCGGGATCCGGGACGTCGGCGGCGAACGTGTTGTAGGTCGCGCTGTAGCTGTCGATCGCCGTGAAGTGCTCGACGATCACGTGCGGGTGCTCCAGCAACGCCGTGTTGAGCCCGTAGTGGCGCCGCGCGTAGGCGCGCATCTCGTCGACCCGCTTGTGGGGGAACGGGATGAAGCTGCGGACGATCGGCGGCGGGCTAGGTGGTGCGGCGAGCGGGAGCATCGACGAGGGTGGCGTAGGCGTCGGGACGGCGCGTCTCGAGGAACGGGAACAGCGCCAGCCAGTCGCGGCGCTGGTCGAGGTCGAGGTCGGCGACGAGCACCGCCGGCTCGTCGCGCGGGGCCTGGACCAGCTTGCGGCCGTAGGGGTCGGAGATGAACGAGCTGCCGTAGAAGGTCAGGGAAACGTCGGGGGACCCGCCTCCGGCGGCCACGTGGCCGCCTCCGGCACCCCCAGGTTCATGACCGATGCGGTTGACGGCGATCATGAACGTGCCGTTGGCGATCCCGTTGGCGGTGATGACGCGCTCCCACAGCGGCTCGGTGTCGAAGCCGGGGTGGTCGGGCTCCGAGCCGATCGCCGTCGGGTAGACGATCACCTCCGCGCCGGCCAGCGAGTAGGCCCGGGCGAGCTCGGGGAACCACTGGTCCCAGCAGGTGGGGAAGCCCCACCGCGCGTCGGCCAGCTCGACGACCGGGTAGCCGTCCTCGGCCGGGCCCGGCCGGAAGTAGCGGTCCTCGTAGTAGCCGGCGGTGACCGGGATGTGCAGCTTGCGGGTCCGCGCGACCACGTCGCCCCGGGGCGAGACCACGATCGCCGTGTTGTAGCCCAGGCCGTCGGGCTGCTCGTTGCGCTCGTAGAGCGACGCGTGGACGTGCGCGCCCGTCTCGGCGGCCATCCGGGCCGCGAAGCGCGTCGTCGGCCCGCCGGGGATGTCCTCGGCGCGGGCCCGGGCCGCCTCCAGCCCGTCGTCGGTGACCGCGAAGTACGACGACAGCGTGAGCTCCTGGAGGGCGACGAGCCGGGCGCCCTCCGCCGCCGCCATGCGGATGCCGGTGGCCAGCGCCGCCTCGTGCTCCTCCGGATCCGGGTGCCAGCGCTGCTGGACGGCGCCGACGCGCAGCGGCGCCCGGGTCGGCTCCTCCACGCGGGCGAACGACTCAGGTGGAGCGCCGATGGCGGTGATCAGTCGCGGTTCGCTCATGGCCGCCGTCACCTTGCCGGAACCTGCTGGGTGATGCAGTGCGGGCCGCCGCCCCCGTAGGCGAGGATCGCGCCGGGCACGCCCACGACCTCGCGCTCGGGGTAGGCGGCGGCGATCGTCTCCAGCGCCTCGGCGTCGGAGGCCTGGCCGGTCACCGGCACGACCACCCCGCCGTTGCAGAGGTAGAAGTTCATATGCGAGACGGCGACCTGCTCGCCGGCCAGCCCGACGTGCGGCAGCGGGTCCAGCCGGTGCACCGTCAGCCCGGCGGCCTCCAGACGCTCGCGGTTGTCCTCCATCCGCTCCTCGTCCTCGGTCCCCGGCGGCCCGCTCTGCAGCAGCACCTCGCCCGGGCGGGTGAACGCGGCGATCAGGTCGACGTGGCCGTCGGTGTCACGGTCCTCGGAGAGCCCCTTGCCCAGCCAGACGATCGTCTCGGCGCCCAGGTGCTCGCGCAGGCCGTCCTCGATCTGCTCGCGCGACATCGACGGGTTGCGGTTGGGATGCAGCAGACACTCCTCGGTGGTGATCAGCGTGCCCTCCCCGTCGACGGCGATCGAGCCGCCCTCGAGCACGAACGGCGCCCGCACCACGGCATCGCCGTAGCGCTCGGCCAACACCCCGCCCGCCGCCTCGTCGGCGTCCCACGGTGAGAACCGCTCGCCCCAGGCGTTGAAGCCGAAGTGCACGCCGACGCGTGTGCCGTCGGCGACACGCGTGAAGATCGGACCGCAGTCGCGCACCCACGAGTCGTCGATTGCCAGCACGAGGACCTCGAACTCGCCCGCGCACGCAGCCCGCGCCGCCGCCGCCTGCTCGCCGGGGGTGGCG
>JAWVFY010000235.1:0-2594 GCA_033855575.1 Solirubrobacteraceae bacterium | reverse complement strand
CAGTGCGACCAGTGCGCCCGCCCCCCACGATCCGGCAATGCCGACCATCGCGGTCTGCAGCAGGGTCATCGGATCGCGCCCGGGGAGCGCCAGCCGGGCCAGCGCGCCGATGATCAGGCCGCTGAAGAAGGTCGCGATGATGAAGGCGAGAAGGCTCATGACGTCACGCCTACCCGGCGGGCATCGCCCCTGACACGTGCAGCGGCGGGCCCTCGGGACCGTCGTCGGCGCCCTCCACGTTGCCGGTGTGCAGCGCCTCGCGGATCGAGCCGAGGTAGCGGTCGCACATCAGGGCCGCCTGGCGCCCCTCGTTGATCGCCCAGACGATCAGCGACTGGCCGCGGCGGGCGTCGCCCGCGGCGAACACGCCCTCCGTGGATGTCTCGTAGGTCGGAGCCTTGGCGTTGCCGCGCTGGTCCTTGGCGACCTCGAGCCGGTCGAGCAGCTCGGGCTCGGGCCCCAGGAAGCCCATGGCCAGCAGGACGAGGTCGGCCGGCAGCTCGCGCTCGGTGCCCGGCTTGGGCGCGAACCCGTCGGCCTCGGCGATCTCCAGCGCGGCGACGCGGTCGCCGTCGCCGTCACCGACGAAGCGTGTGGTCGTGACCGCGTACTCCTGCTCGCCGCTGCCGGCGGTCAGGGCCTCCTCCATCGCGTAGGACAGCCGGTACTTCTGCGGCCACAGCGGCCACGGCGTCTTCTCGTCCGGGCGGGAGTCCGCGGGCCGCGGGAGGATCTCGAGCTGGACGACCGACGCGGCGCCCTCGCGGATCGCGTTGCCGACGCAGTCGGCGCCCGTGTCGCCGCCGCCGATGACGACGACGTGCTTGTCCTTCGCGCAGATCGCCCCGTGCTCAGCACCGGAGTCGACCGCGCGCTGGCGCTCGTAGAGGTAGTCCATCGCGTAGTGGATGCCCTGCAGCTCGCGCCCCTCGCCGGGCAGGTCGCGCGGCACGCGCGAGCCGGTGCACAGCACGACCGCGTCGAACTCGCCGCGCAGCTCGTCGACGCCGAGGTCGACGCCGACGTCGACCCCGCAGCGCACCTCCACGCCCTCGGCGACCAGCTGGTCGACGCGCCGCTGCACGACCCACTTCTCGATCTTGAACTCCGGCACGCCGAACCGGACCAGGCCGCCGGCCGCCTCGTCGCGCTCGAGGAGCACCACGGCGTGGCCGGCGCGCCGCAGCTGCTGCGCCGCCGCCATCCCCGCCGGGCCGGCGCCCACCACGGCGACCGACTGGCCGGTCTCGAGGGCCGGCGGCTGCGGAGCGATCCAGCCCTCGGCCCAGGCGCGATCGACGATCGCGTTCTCGATCTGCTTGATCGTCACCGCGTCGCCCTCGCGGATCTCCAGCACGCACGAGGCCTCGCACGGAGCGGGACACAGCCGCCCGGTGAACTCGGGGAAGTTGTTGGTCGCGTGCAGCTGGCGGATCGCGTCGGCCCAGCGGTCGCGGAAGACGAGGTCGTTCCAGTCGGGGATCAGGTTGCCCAGCGGGCAACCGTTGTGGCAGAACGGCACGCCGCAGTCCATGCACCGCGCGCCCTGGGCCTGCAGCTCCTCCACGGGCCGTGCCACGAGGAACTCGCCGACGTCCGCGACGCGCTCGGCCGGATCGCGGTAGCGGACCCCCGAGCGCTCGATCTTCAGGAAGGCGCCGAGCTCACCCATCGCTGGGCACCGCCTCGGTGGTGTTGCGCTCGCGCTCCTCGGCCGCCCACTGCTCGAGCACCCGCTTGTAGTCGGTCGGGAAGACCTTCACGAAGCTTCCCAGCAGCGCATCGAAACGATCGAGCACACGCTGGCCGACAGTCGAGCCGGTCCGGCGCACGTGCTCGGAGACGAGGTCGCGCAGCTCGATGGCATCGGCCTCGTCGAGCTCCTCGAGCTGGTCGAGCATCGTCGGGTTGCAGCGCGAGCGGAACGAGCCGTCCTCGTCGAGGACGAAGGCCAGGCCGCCGCTCATGCCGGCCGCGAAGTTGCGCCCGGTCGGGCCGAGCACGACGACGACGCCGCCGGTCATGTACTCGCAGCCGTGGTCGCCCACGCCCTCGATGACCGCGCGCGCCCCGCTGTTGCGCACAGCGAAGCGCTCGCCGGCCAGTCCGCGGAAGAACGCCCGCCCGCTCGTCGCGCCGTAGAGGACGGTGTTGCCGATCAGCTGGTTCTCCTCGGCCGCGAAGGTCACGTCCTCGTGGGGCCGCACGGCGAGGACGCCGCCCGACAGGCCCTTGCCGGTGTAGTCGTTCGCGTCGCCGAAGAGCGTGAACGAGACGCCCGGGGCCAGCCAGCCGCCGAACGACTGCCCGGCCGAGCCGCGGAACGTCACCTCGATGGCGTCCTCGCGAAGCCCCTCGGCGCCGCGCGTGCGGACGATCTCCGAGGACAGGATGCCGCCCACGCAGCGGTTGACGTTGCGGATGGCCTTCTCGATCGCCACGCGGTCCTGCTCGCCCTCGACGACCAGCCGCGCCTCCTCGACGAGCTCCCAGTCCAGGGCGTCGGCCAGCACCTCCGGCGGCGCCTCGACCCGGTGGCGCGGGGCGCCCTCCTCGAGCTCGGGCGAGGCCAGCAGGCTCGACAGGTCGATGCC